>JBAXFC010000277.1:0-5479 GCA_037140135.1 Chloroflexota bacterium | reverse complement strand
GCCTGCAGCAAGGCCACCAGGAGCCGCCCGAAGGCCTCGCCCAGCACGATGGTCCAGGCCGAGGTGGGCGTGGAGAGCATCCGCCGCGAAACGCCGATCTGCCGGCTGAACACGAGCTTCCCGGCCGCCGTCATCGAGGTCAGGAACATGAACAGGATGAGCTGGGTGGACGCGCCGAAGGTGAACTGCGAGAACCCGGCGAACATGCCGGCCTCGCCCACCCGCGTCACCTCGACCACCACGCCCGGCACGGTCGCGTAGGCATCGGCTGCGGCGGCGGACGCCTCGTCCCAGGTGCCGGCTCCCTCGCCAACCGCGATCCGGGCGGCCGATGCCGCCGCGCCCACCTTGGCCACCGCCGCTTCCACTGGTGCCCGCAAGCCCGAGGTCAGCGCATCGGACGTGCCCAGGAAGCGGACCTCGACGGTCCCCGTCCCGGCGAGCGCCGCCGCGAACCCGTCCGGGATGACGACGCCCGCCTCGAGTTGCCCGCGCTCCACCGCCGAGCGGAGCGTCGCCTCGTCGGCGACGGAGCGGATCTCGAACCGGGTCGTGTCCGCGTCGAGAGCGGCGGTCAGCGCGGCTGCAGCGGCGTCACCGGCCGGTGCCACCACCCCGAGACGCGCCCTGGAGACGCCGCCGAACTGGAGCCCGAGGGCGATGATGATGATCGTCGGCAGGACGAACACGAAGAACAGGTCGCTCCGGTCGCGGACCTGGCGGACCAGGTTCGTCCGGCCGATCAGCAGGACCTTGGCAAGGCCGCTCATCGGGCGGCCACCAGGCGGCGGACCCGGGCGAACCCGAGCGCGCCGGTGACCAAGCCCATCGCGAGCAGGACGCCCACCGCGGGCAGGCAGTCCGCCACCCCGCCGGAGCCCTGCATCTCGCCGAGGCCGCGCAGGAACCAGCCGTGCGGCGTGCACAGGGCGAGCACACCGAGAACCTCGGGTGCCTGGGCCGTGGGCGAGAAGGTTCCGCCCAGGATGCCCAGGGTGATGGCGACCGCGCTCGAGGCTGCCCCGGCGCTCTCGGCGGAGCCGGCGAACGAGATCACGAACGCCGAGATCCCGATGGCGGCGATGATCGCCGCGAGGACCATCAGTGCCACGCCCAGCGGCGGCCCCCAGGCCGCGGAGATCAGCAGGGTCGTGGCCACCACCAGGATCGCCATCGCGGCAGCGGCCATCAGGAATCCGCCCAGCGTCTTGCCCAGCAGCACCGACCAGGGCCGGATCGGACCGGCGAGGATTCGGGCCAGCGTCCCGCGCCGGCGCTCCTCGAACAGGCTCACGAGGCCGATCTGCGCGGAGAAGAAGAGGAACAGGATGGACATCGATGCCGAGAAGTAGGTGGGCATCGAGAGCTGGCGCAGGTCCGCGGTGACATCCACGACGGCCGCGGGGGGCGCGGCGGCGGCCGCGGCGGCGGCGATCCGGCCCTGCTCCTCGGGTGCCAGGGCCGCTCCCCGCAGGGAGGCGACCGTCGCCACCGAGAGCTGCACGGCGACCACGCCGTCCCCGAACCGCCGGCCCAGCGCCCTGGCGATCTCCGTGGCGAGGCCGGCGTTCCGGGCCCCCACGACCTGGAGGGTCGTCGCCTGGCCCGCGGTGATCGCGCTGGTCAGGCCGGGCGGGATGAGGAAGGCGGCATCGGCGGTCCCGGCCTCAACCTCGGCACGGGCGGCGGCCTCGGTGGGCAGGTCGTGGATTGTCGCCACGCCCCCGGCCTCCAGGGACCCGATGACGTCCTGGCGCAGCACGGTGCCCAGCGTCCCGCCGTCCATGTCCACCACGGCATAGGTCGCATGGAACCCGGTAGCGTTGCCCAGGAGCTGGCTGAAGATCAGGGCAAGGCCCAGCGGCGCGACGACGGCGACGAGGATCGCCGAGCGGTCACGCAGCCGCTGGCGGAGGTCCTTGACCGCGATCAGGAATGCGACCCGGAATGCGGCGCCCACGCGACGGCCCCGCTTACTCGGCGTCCCGGAGCGCGCGTCCGGTCAGGTGGAGGAAGACGGCCTCGAGGTCCGGCTGGACGAGCTCCACGCCGCGGACGATGGCGCCGGTTCCGGCGACGGTGTCGAGCAGGCGCGGCAGGAGGCCGCCCGCGTTGTCCACGAGGATCTCAAGGGTGCCGTCCTTGGCTGCTGCCGACGCGACGCCCCGGAGCCGCGCGACGGCATCGGCGGCCGCGTCCGCATCCCCGGCGATGGCGAGCCGGACCTGGTCCCGGCGGCCGATGAGGGCGACGAGGTCCCGCTGGGTCCCCTCGGCCCGGATCTCGCCGCCGTCGATGATCGCGATCCGCTCGCAGAGGCGCTCCGCCTCCTCCATGTAGTGGGTCGTGTAGAGGATCGCCATGCCGCGCCGGCCGAGGGCGGCGATCGATTCGAGGATGGCGTTCCGGCTCTGGGGATCGACGCCCACCGTCGGTTCGTCGAGGAGCAGGAGGCGCGGCTGGTGGATGAGGCCGATGCCGATGTTGAGCCGCCGCTGCATGCCGCCGCTGAAGCGGTCCGTGCGTTCGGTGGCCCGTTCCGCCAGGCCGATCAGGTGCAGGACCTCGTCCACGCGGGACTTGAGGCGGGCGCCGCCGATGCCGTAGAGCCGGCCGAAGAACTCGAGGTTCTCGCGCGCGGACAGGTCGGGGTAGATCGCGAGCTCCTGGGGCACCACGCCGATGCCCGCCTTGGCGGCGACCTCACCCACGTCGATGGGATGCCCGTCCACCCTGACCTCGCCGCCGTCGCGGGCGAGCAGGCCGCAGATCATCGAGATCGTGGTCGTCTTGCCGGCGCCGTTGGGCCCCAGGAGGCCGTAGGTCTCGCCCTCGTGGATGGTGAACGAGACCCCGCGCACGGCCTCGAGATCTCCGTACCGCTTGCGCAGGTCGCGGACCTCGAGCACGACAGGCCTCGAGGCTGCGGTGGCCACGGCGCTCGCGGCGTCGGCATCGACTGCGACGGGCTCGAGCGCTGCGGCTCCGGGCTCGGCGGGCATCTGGACCTCCCCCGTGTCGGTCATGTGTGGCAGATGGTGCCCCGTGCGCGCACTCGCTCGGAGGGCCGAATAGACCATACCCCGGAAACCGGTGCTCGGCAGCCGGGCAAACGAGCGCGTCGCGGTGCCGGTTGGGCCGCCCGATGGCCAGGATCGCGCGGTCTCGACTCGAGAGCCGGCCGGGCGGGCCGGGCGGGCCGGGCGTCCCGAGCCGTCCTACCCGATCTTGCGGACCTTCCAGACCTCCTCGACCGGCCAGCTGCGCGCCCACTCGTACGAGGCGAGGCCCCAGCCGCTCGTCGCGCCATCCGGCACCTGGGGCTCGAGCAGCTCGAGGATCTCGAAGCCTGCGTCCCGGAAGATGCGGATCCAGTCGCCGTGGGTCGCATGGAACTCGACGGCCGTGTCGCCGTCCCAGGTGATCCGCCGCGTGCCGAAGGCGGACCGGTGGAGCTGGTCCGTGGCGGGGGCATCGGGGACGTCGGGCGTCGTGAGGTAGGCGAGCTGGGAGTTGGTGAGGACGTGGAGGCGGCCGCCGGGCCGGAGCAGGCGCGCAGCCTCGGGCACCCAGCGCTCGGGGTCTGCCCAGAGGACGGCGCCGTACTCGCTGATCGCGACGTCGAAGGAGGAATCGGGGAAGGGGACCTGCTCGGCATTGCCCAGGTGGACCGGGAACGTGATGCCGTGCCGCGCCTGGAGGCGGCGCGCGGTGTCGAGCTGGGCCGGTGAGTTGTCGATGCCGACGGGCCGCGCCCCGCGCCGGGCCATCCAGGCCGAGACGTACGCCGTGCCGCAGCCGAGCTCGATGGTGTCCTTGCCCGCCAGCTCGAGATCCAGCATCCCCAGTTGGGTCTCCGGGATGTTGAAGATGCCCCAAGTCTCCTCGCCGGGCTGCTGCGCCCAGGCGCGCTCGCCCGCCTCCATGAAGTCGGCCGCCCACTGGTCCCACGCCGCGCGATTGGCGGCGACGTGCGCCGGCAGGTCCGCCGGGCCGCCCGGGCCGTCGGTATCGGTCTGGTTGGTCACGCGGAAGCCTCCCCTCGGTGCAGCGCCCGAGCGGCCAGCAGGATGTCGAGCGTCCGTGCCTCGACCGGGCGCAGGTCGATCTGCACGTGTCCGACGCCCAGGTCGCGCCAGGCATCGAGCGCCCGGGCGATCGTGTCCGTGTCGGGCGGCAGGGCATCGGCGGCACCCGGCCGGCCGCCGGCGGCCATGGCGGTGTCCACCGTCATGCCCACCGTGATCTCGATCGTGGCCGGGTCGCGGTCCTCCGCCTCGCAGGCACGCCACAGGTCGGCGCGGCGGGTCTCGAAGCGTTCGGTCGGGAACCCGAACCAGGCGGCGTTCCAGGCGTCGGCGTGGCGCGCCGTCAGGCGGAGGACGCGCTCGCCCCTGGCCGCGATCAGGATCGGGACGTGCGTGCCCAGCTCCGCACGACGGCGCGGCGGCGGGATCAGGACGGCGTCCTCAACCTCGTGCCACTGGCCGCGGGCGGTGACCCGCTCGCCCCGCAGCAGCGGGACGATGATCCCGAGCGCCTCCTCGAAGCGGCCGGCCCGGTGATCGAACGGGTACCCGAAGGCCTTGTATTCGGGCTCATGCCAGCCGGTGCCCAGGCCCAGGATCAGCCTGCCGCCGGCGATCTCATCCAGCGTGGCCGCCATCTTGGCGAGGAGCGCCGGCGGCCGGAACGCGGTGCCCAGCACGATCGTCCCGAGCTCTACGCGATCCGTGACCGCCGCCACGGCCGAGAGCCAGGTCCAGGCCTCGTGGATGCCATCCTCCTGCTCGCCCGCGATGCGGAAGACCAGGTGGTCGTAGACCCAGAGGCTGTCGAGGCCGGCCTCGTCCGCGTGGCGGGCCAGCGCCCGGATCACCGGCCAGCCCGATGCCCCGGGGCCGTCCGAGTCGTTCATCGGCAGGATCGCGCCGATCTTCATGGCGGAGCCTCCGCGGGTTTCAGCGGGTCTCAGTGGTGGATCGGGTGCGCTGCGACGCGGGCCAGCGCCTCGACCACGGCCGCGCCCGCCGCCTCGACGGAGCCCAGGGGCAGCTCGATGTGCGCATCGGCTGCGCCGACCAGCATCGCGTTGTAGGGGATGGAGCGCAGGTCGCCCGGCCGGCGGAAGTCCGTGCGCACGAGGACGACGGGCTTGTTGCGTGCGTAGGCGTAGCCGCACTCCCAGCAGGTGCCGGAGTCCGGGTCCGGGCCGTCCATCACGGCTACCACGCCCTCGGCCCAGTCGAGGCCCTCGAGATCCTTGCGGAAGATCGCGGGGCCGGTGGGCTCGGGCGCCTCGTGCGCCTGGGGCAGGAAGACCTCGTGCCCGGCCGCCACCAGGACCGCGGCGAGGGCGGTGTTCCAGTCGCGCTCGGGGGTGGTGAACAGGGGTCCGGCGAGATAGAGCTTCATCGGGGGCGCCTCGTGCTCAGTACATGACCGTGCGGGTGAGGAGGTGGGGGAGGTGGGTGGCGTG
>JBAXFC010000276.1:0-5496 GCA_037140135.1 Chloroflexota bacterium | reverse complement strand
CTCCGGCCCCGACCCAGGAGCCGTCCGCCACCGCGTCGGACCTGCCGTCCGGCGAGCCCTCCCCGTCCGCGTCCGCGCCCGCGTCCACCGTGCCCGGTGAGACGATGATCGTCCGCACCTACTTCGTCTCCACGCTCGCCAACGGCGGCAACGCGGTCATCCCCGTGCTGCGGACCGTGCCCAAGACCACCGGGGTCGCCACGGCCGCCATGACCGCGCTGCTCGCCGGCACGGTGGACGTCGAGTGGTCGTGGGACTCCCCGATCGAGACCGCCATCCCGCAGGGCACCACCCTGGTCGGCGTCGCGGTGGATGGCACCACCGCCACCGTGACCCTGTCCCCGGAGTGGAAGGCAGCCGCGGGCACGTTCGATGTCGGCCGGCCGATGGAGCAGATCGTCTACACGCTCACCCAGTTCTCGACCATCAAGAAGGTGATCGTCGCCACCGAGGACGGCAGCACCTCCGCGGCCCTCGGGCGCGCCGACTTCCGGGTGGACGGCCTGCTGCAGCCGATCTTCCTTGACCGGCCGGCGTTCAACGCCGCCTTCGGCAACCCGGGCAAGATCTCCGGCGTGGCCAACGTGTTCGAGGCGACGTTCCGGATCCAGCTCCTCAACGCCAAGGGCCAGGTCATCGCCGACCAGCAGGTCATGGCCTCGTGCGGCACCGGCTGCTGGGGCTCGTTCAAGGCGGACGTCCCCTATACCGTGACCAAGGGCCAGTACGGCACGCTCAAGGTGTTCGACCTCTCGGCCAAGGACGGGACCCCGGAGAACGAGGTCTCCTACCGGGTCTGGCTCACGCCCGGCGCCTGAACCGCGGCACGAGCCCTAGCGAGCGACGCTCGCCTGCATCCCGCGGGCGAGCGTTTCGATTCCCAGCCGGAACGCCGCCTCCGGATCGCCCCCCATCCGGAAGCCGCCCGCGAGCTCCATGGTGGTGAAGCCGAAGGTGAAGGCCGTCAGCACACGGGCCGCAGCCAGGGCATCGGCCGGTCCGGCCAGCGCGGCGGCAACGGCCACGACCGGCCCCGCCGCCCGTGCGGCAGCCTCCAAAGCAGCCGCGCTCCCCGGCCCAAGGTCCGTGAACAGCATCGCGGTCGCGCGCGGGGACCGGCGGGCGAACGCCCGGAAGGCGGTTGCCAGCGACGCAAGGCGCGCCTCGGCCGGGGTGCCATCGCCCGGATCGGCAGCGGCCATGGCGGCCTCGAGCTCCGCCGCCGCCTGGACGGCGATCGCGTCGATCAGCCCGGAGCGGTCACGCACGTGCTTGTACAGCGACGGCCCGCGCACGCCCACCCGGGCCGCCACGGACGCCATCGAGACCGCGTCGAGCCCGTCCGACTCGAGGATCTCGCGGGCCGCAGCGACGATCGCGTCGCGCGACGTCCGAGCGGGCGCCGGGCTCACCGGACGCCCTTGCCGATGCGCCCAAGGTGCGTGTCTCCGAACGATGTCGGGTACTTGAGGCCGTAGCCTGCGAGCCGGTCCATGCCGGAATGCGCGACGAGCACGGTGCCGGCGAGGAGCAGCGGACCGCTCCCGATCAGCGCCCCCGCGCCGAGCACCAGGAGCGCCGTGGCCTGGTTGTGGGCGAGGTTGTAGACGATCGCCCCGACCCTCGGTCCGGCAAGGTAGCCCGCCATCGAGGCGTCGATGAGGAGCACGAGCGGGACGAGGAGCGGCCACGGCCCGCCGAGGGCAAGGTAGGCGGCCGCACCCGCGACAAGGAAGGCAGCCCCTTCGATACGGAGCCAGGTGTGGGGAACGCCGGACACGGCGCCATGCATCGATGTGGTTGTCATGATGGCTATGGTATGTAGCCATCATGGCTACTGTCAATAGCCTATCGCCGAGTCGGCGGGTCGGGCGGGTGGCCCTCAGCGGAACGAGGCGATCGCCTCGATCATGAGCTCGGTGAAGGCGCCGCGGTCGATGTCCACCGCCACGTCCACGTTGGGCGTCGCGCCGGGCTGGCCGCGGTGGTCCACCACGGTCCGGCCGCGGCAGATGTCGTCATCCACGGCGACGTCCACGTGGTACCGCTGCGTGGTGACCATCCCCGGCAGGGCGACGTGGGCCACGGCCACGGCGTCGTGGATCGGCGTGTCCGCCGTCCCGTAGCGCTCGAGATGGAACTTCGTGAAGAACAGGAGCAGGTCCGCGAAGACGTTGCCGGGGCGGGTGCCCAGCGCGCGCAGCCGGTCCACCTCGGGCAGCCCCATGAGCGCCTTGTGGGTGACATCCAGGCCGTGCATCGTGATCGGCAGGCCGGAGCGGTAGACGATCCGCGCGGCCTCCGGGTCCACCCAGATGTTGAACTCGGCGGCCGGCGTCCAGTTGCCGGCGCCCATCGAGCCGCCCATCAGCGAGATGTTCGCGATCTTGGCGGCGATCTCCGGATAGGTCCGCAGCAGCAGCGCGATGTTGGTCAGCGGGCCGGTGGGGATCAGCGTGACCGGGGCGGGCGCGGCGGCGAGGGTGGCGCGCAGGAACTCCACCGCGTGCTCCGGGCGCGCCGCGGAGAGGGGCTCCGGCAGATCGGCGCCATCGAGGCCGCTCACCCCATGCACCTCGGGCGCGGTCTCGAGCACCCGGGTGAGCGGATGGTCGGAGCCGGCGGCCACGGGGATGTCGGGACGGTCCAGGAGGGCGAGCACGCGCAGGGCGTTGCGGGTCGTGTTGACGAGACCGGCGTTGCCGCCGACCGTCGTGATCCCCAGGACCTCGAGCTCCGGCCGGGCCAGCGCCAGCGTGATGGCCAGCGCGTCGTCGTGACCGGGATCGCAATCGAGGATCACCTGGGTGCGGCTCATGGCAGCCTCGCGAATGCGTCGATGAGCAGCCGCTCGAAGCGCCTGCGGTCGATGACGATGCCCACGTCGGCGTTGGGCGCGACGCCGCGCCGGCGGAGGCGGTACGGGAGCCCGTCGCAGACGGTGCGGCCGCGGGCGGGTCCGTGGCCAGTGTCCACGTCCACGCGGTATGGCGCGACCGCCACCAGGTCCGCAACCATCAGGTGCGCGATCGCGACGGCATCGTGGATGGCGGTGGTGGTGGACCCCGACCACTCGAGGTTCCGGTCCAGGGCGTAGTCCGTGAGCCCAGCGGCGACGGCGCCGGAACGGGTCCCGGTTGCGCGCAACGCGGCCGATGCCGCGCGATCCAGGAGCGCCTGGTGGGTGACGTCGAGGCCGATCATCGTGATCGGCACGCCGGAGCGGAAGACGACGTCCGCCGCCTCCGGGTCCGCGATCACATTGAACTCCGCGGACGCGGTGGTGTTCCCCTCCCCGATCGAGCCCCCCATCAGGCAGATGTGCGAGATCTTCGGGGCGAGCTGGGGGTAGAGCCGCAGCAGGAGGGCGATGTTGGTGAGCGGCCCGATCGGCGCGATCGCCACGGGCTCCGGGCTCGCCTCGAGGAGGCGCGCGATGAGGGCCACCGCGCCTTCCGGCAGCGCTGCGTTGACCGCAGGCGGCAGGACCGTGGTCCCGATGCCGCTCTCGCCGTGGACCTCGGTGGCCCGGACGATGTCGCCCAGGATCGCCCCGGCCGCACCCTCGGCCACCGGCACGTCATCGCGCCCGTAGAGGTGGAGCAGGCGGAGGGCGTTCTCCGTGCAGCGGGTCACGTCCGCGTTGCCGCCCACGGTGGTCACCGCGAGGAGCCTGATCTCCGGGCTGGCACAGGCGAGGCCGATGGCCAGGGCGTCGTCGAGCCCGGGGTCCGAGTCGATGATCAGCGGGATCGGGTGCTCGACCGTGCCGCACGGCGCGGTCCGCTCCCCTGCCCCGGCCTTGTGGTAGGTGGGGACCGCGTGGACGGGTCCCCACTCCTCGACGTTGTAGCCCGCGCTCACCGGCTCAGCCCTGGTCGTACGGCTGCCCGGCGGCCGCAGGTCCACGGACCCGGCCGACGACGCCCGCGACCACGACGATCGTGACGATGTACGGCACGGAGTTGAGCAGCTGCGGTGGGACGTCCACGCCCAGGATCGAGAGCAGCGCCTGCGTGGAGTCGGCGAAGCCGAACACGAGCGCCGCACCGAAGGCGTAGATCGGGTTCCACGCCCCGAAGATGACGGCGGCGAGGGCGATGAAGCCACGGCCCGCGCTCATCTGCATCTGGAACGAGCCTGCCGAGGCCAGGCTCAGCGACGAGCCGGCCGCGCCCGCCATGAGGCCCGCGATGATCATGGCCCGATAGCGGATCTTGATCACGTCGATGCCGACCGTGCCCGCCGCCGACGGCTTCTCACCGCAGGCGCGGAGGCGGAGGCCCCAGCGCGTCTTGAACAGCATGTAGGTGAAGATCAGCATCACGGCGACCGCGAAGTAGAGGTACGGCGTGCCGGAGAACAGGATCGGGCCGATGACCGGGAGCTCCGAGAGGATCGGGAGCTTCATCGCCTCGACCGTGGGCGGCGTGTTGAACTGCGTGTTCTTGGACAGGATCCGCAGGTACAGGAAGTTCGTGATGCCGACGGCGCCGATGTTGATCACGATGCCGGCGATGATCTGGTCCACCTTCCAGCGGATGCCCAGCCAGGCCAGCAGCAGGCTGACCAGCGCACCCGAGATGGCGGCCGCGACGATGCCGATCAGGACCGCGATCGTCGGGGTCACGTCCGGACCGAGGGCCATCGCCGCCATGCTCGCGGCCACCGAGGCCACGCAGGCTCCGATGAGCAGCTTGCCCTCGATGGCGATGTTGGACATGCCCGAGCGCTCGGAGATGATGCCCGCGAAGGCGCCCAGCGAGATCGGGGCGGAGAGGGCGAAGGTGCCGCCGATGACGCCGGTGAGGTTCGCGGGCTTGCCCGCGAGCAGCATCGCCAGGGTCGCCACGACCCAGAACGGGACCATCAGCAGCATCGTGCGACGCCACTGGAACGACGTTCCGCGGAGGAGCTGGAAGATGGCGACAAGCCCTGTGATGACGCCCGTGATGATCCAGATCAGGCCGACGCTGGTGTCGATCGCGAACAGGCTGCCACCCTTCTTGTCGATCCAGAAGGAGAAGATGGCACTGGTGCCCATCCCGTCGGCCGCCAGCTTGAGGGCGAACAGGCCGAGAATGGCGAAGACGATGCCGCGGATACGCGCGGCCCGGAGCGCGCGCCGGTCGGAGGCGCTGACCTCGTTGGTGACCTGCTCGAAGGTCGGCGTTGCCGCACTCATGCCGCACCCCCCTCGACCGCAGCCGCGTCACCCTTGGCCTTGACCCGGTTGGGGTTGAAGCGGTAGATCGCCTGGACGAGGCCCGGAGCTGCAACGAACATGATCACCAGGGCCTGGATGAAGAACAGCAGGTCCAGCGGGATGCCCGTCTTGACCTGCATCAAACCACCTCCCGTTCTCAACGCTCCGAAGAGGATCGACGCGGCCACGATCCCGGCCGGGCGGTTGCCCGCGAGGAGCGCAAGCGCGATCGCGTTGAAGCCGACGCCACCGCTGATGTCGTTGGACATCTGGGGCACCGTGCCCAGCAC
>JBAXFC010000275.1:0-5499 GCA_037140135.1 Chloroflexota bacterium | reverse complement strand
ATGGCGGAGCGCGATGCCGCGTTCATGCTCGTCCACGTCAGCACGCCGCTCGAGGTCTGCGAGGCCCGTGACCGCAAGGGCATGTATGCGCGGGCGCGGGCGGGCGCCGTCGCGGAGTTCACGGGGATCAGCTCGCCCTACGAGCCGCCGGAGGACGCCGACGTGACGGTGGACACCACGGACCTCTCGCTCACCGATGCCGTCTCGATCGTGCGGGCGGAGCTGGATCGCCGGCTCGGCGCCTGAGCCCGACCAGGCGGCTGACGGCCCGGGTGGGGCACCGGGAGCCCCGTTCGGGGTCCGATTGGCGGGCCGGAGGGGCGGGATGGGGCACCCGGCGCCCCGGTCTGCCGAGCAGCCCTCCTCGTGCCCCGGAATGCCGAGCACCCCTGGGCGTGGTTCCGGCGCGGCCAGACGCCGCGGAGTCGCGGGGGACCGGGGCGTGACGTCCCGCATGCACGCCCTCCCCGGTGGGCACGCCACCCAGTCTCATCTGCACCGGGGAGGATCACTGACCCCGACCCGGCGCCTGGGCCCGATCCGGCGCCTGACCCGGTCTGCTTTGACGCACACCGGCCGCAGCCCTGGCTCAGCCGAGCCTCGCGATGGCGCGCAGGCGCCGGGCGATGGACGCGCGTCCGCGCCGGACCACGATGGACGCCAGCCTTCGCGTCGGCACCCAGGCCAGCTCTGGCACAACCGCCGCCGGCCCGGCGCCCGCCGTCGCGGGCTTCCGTCCGCCCACTGCGCCACCGGCGACAAGGATCCCGACCGCCAGGCCGGCCGCGATCTCCGGCGGGATGCCTGTCACGCCGGCCCCGGTCTCCACCGCGCCGCCCTCCACGGGGGAGGCCAGGGAGCCGAGATCGCCCACCACCCGGACGCCGGTCGCCTCGATGCCCGTGACCATCTCCGCCGCCACGACCGCAGCCCGGTCGAGCGCCCAGCGCGGGACCGCGATCCGCGGCTCGTCGGGGCCCGGCTCGCGCAACTTCATCTGGGTCGCCGCCCCGAAGCGCATCGCCCCGGCGTGGACGCCCCGAGACACGCCGACCTGCGCTGCCGCGACGTTGAAGGCCCGGACCGCTTCCGTTTCCGCGGCGGTCATCGAGCGGTTGGCGAGGTCGCGGTCGGCCACGAGGGTCCCGGGCGTCAGGCCGAGCAGGCCCTCGAAGGTGCGCAGGAGCATGCCCGGATCGGCCTCGTCCACGACCACCGCGGTCACCCGTTCCGGTCCCAGCACGTCGGTCCAGCGCCGGATCAGCGCGTCGTGCCGGTGGAGCTGCCAGAACGGGTTGGGGGCGATGCCCGGACCGTCGCCGAAGATCCCGCGCAGCCAGGCGTCGAAGGGCAGGACCATGCCCGCCTGGACGTTCTGCTGCCACTGCGAGGGCAGGATCCGGCCGAGTGGACGGAGCGTGACCACCACCTGCAGCCGCGTGGCATCGAGGTCAGCGGCGATGCGCCCGATCACCTCGGGGGTTGCCCACGAGAAGAACTCGCTGCTCACGACCGTGCGCGGCTCGGCTGCGCGGCCGTGCTCGCGGACCAGGTCGTGCCAGTGGCGGATCGGCGGCGGCGTGTCCACCGAGGCGGGAGCGGGCTGGCCGGTCACGGCCCGGACCGCGGCGGCCGGATTGCGCGACGGCCCGACGTGCCTGACTCCCTGGGCGAGCAGTGCGGGCCGGGCGTTGTAGAGCGCGGCCTGGATCGCAGTGGTCCCGGTCTTGTGGGGCCCGATGTGCACCAGGCGCGTGCCCGCTGGCACCAGCAGCCCGGCGTAGTCCGTCACGGTCTCCGTCACGCGCCCGCTCTCCTGTCCGGTCGTGGCGGCCAAGGATAGCGTGCCCCAACCGGGTGCTAGAGTCGCCGCCATGACCGTCGAGTACCGGCCGGCAGATCCCGCGGAATACGCGGCGGCAATCGACACCATCAGTGCTGCCTTCCTCGAGCGGCCGGACATCCCCCGCGTCGCCGAGATCGCCGTCGCGCACTGGCAGCCGGGCCGGCTGCAGGCCGCGTTCGATGGCGGACGCCTGGTGGGCACCTTCAGGACGTGGGGCACGGAGTTGACCGTGCCGGGCCTCGGGCTCCTGCCGGCCGCCGCGGTGACCGGCGTCTCGGTGCTGCCGACCCATCGGCGACGCGGGATCCTCGCCGGTATGGCCGCCCGCGAGCACGCGGCGATCCGGGACCGCGGCGAGGCGCTCGCCGTGCTCTACGCCTCCGAGTACCCGATCTACGGCCGGTTCGGCTATGCGCCCGCCACGCGCTGGGCGACGTGGACGGTCGAGGCCCGCCTCGCCGCACCGCTGCGCCCGGCTCCCGGGGGCGTGGAGCTGGTGACGCCGGATGCGGCAGCGGCCACCCTGATCGCCGAGGTCTTCGACCGGGTGCGCCTCGCGGGGACGGGCGAGGTCCGCCGCCGGGACTTCACCTGGGCCCTGCGCCTCGGCCTCGAGGACGAGCCCTGGGGTGAGCGCTGGAAGGGGTTCCTGCTCGTCCGGCGGGACGCCGGCGGCCGCCCGGACGGCTATGCCCGGTACACGGGCAAGCACTCCTGGGCCGACCACATCCCGCGCTCCACCGTGGACATCTCGGAATTCGTCGCCGCCACCGACGAAGCCTACGACGCGCTCTGGGGCTACATCCTGGCGCTCGACCTGGTCGCCACCGTCACGGCGGAGGCGCTCCGGGAGCGGGAGCGGCTGCCCTGGCTGCTGCGCAACGCCCGCGCAGCCCGCCCATCGGAGATCGGTGAGGGCCTGTGGGTCCGCCTGTTCGACATCCCCCGGGCGCTCGAGGCCAGGGCCTACGAGCGGAGCGGCACCGTCGTCGTGGAGGTCGTGGACGCCGAGCTCGCCGGCGGGCGGGCCAGGTTCCTGCTCGAGGCCGGCCCGGACGGGGCGAGCTGCCGTCCCACGGATCGGGAGGCCGAGATCACGCTGCCCGTCGCCGCGCTCGGTGGCGCGTACCTCGGTGGCACGCATCTCCGCGATCTCGTCGTGACCACCGGCGCCGACGAGCACCGGGACGGTGCGCTCGTCCGGCTGGACGACCTGCTGCGCACGCCCGAGCCACCGTTCTGCTCGACGTTCTTCTAGACTCTCGCGACCCGACCTGTCGCCCCGCGCCGAATCCGTCACGTTCGAGGTATCGAGATGAACGAGTCGCCTGCCTCTGGGCCCGAGACCGAGTCCGAGGCCGAGGCCGAGGCCGAGTTCGCAGCCGCGGGCGAGACCGAGCCCGAGCCCGAGCCCGGGGCCCGGGCCGGGAGCTCCGGGCCGCAGTACGCCGCAGGGGCCAAGATCCAGTACCTGACCCGTGCCGAGCAGGCGGCCTTCGGGGCGGCTGAGCGGGTGCGGGTCCCGCGCAGGGTCCACGGCGGCGTCAAGCTTGCGGCCGGGCGCGACCCGATCGGCATTCTCGAGGCCCAGGCGGCGACCCGCCTGCCGGACCTCGTGCCGGTCCGCCACGGGCGGATGCTCGCCAACCCGTTCGCCTTCTACCGCGGCTCGGCCGCCATCATGGCCGCCGACCTCGCGCCGGCGCCCCGGACCGGCCTTCGGGTCCAGCTCTGCGGCGACGCGCACCTGTCCAACTTCGGCGTCTACAGCTCGCCCGAGCGGCAGCTGGTGTTCGATGTGAACGATTTCGACGAGACGCTGCCGGGGCCGTTCGAGTGGGACGTCAAGCGCCTGGCGGCGAGCTTCATCGTGGCCGGCCGGGCGCTGGGCTGGAAGCGGGGGGTGGGGGACCGGGCCCTGATCTACGCCGTCGCCTCGTACCGCGAGCGGATCACGGAGCTGGCTGCCGGCGGCACCCTGCCCACGTGGTACTCGAGGATCTCGGTGGACGACATCCGCGCCATGGTCGCCCCGGCGCGACGCAAGAGGCTCGACGCGGGCCTCGCGGCCGCCGGCCGCCGCAACAGCCTTGGCGCGCTGGGCAAGCTGACCCGGACCGTGGACGGCAGGCGCCAGTTCATCGAGACTCCGCCGACGCTCGTCCGCATCTCGGAGCGCCTCACGGACGAGGCGATCCGGGGCACGATCCGCCAGTACCGGCGGACCCTGCCGTCCGACCGCCGCCAGCTCCTCGACCGGTACCGGTACGTGGACGTCGCCCGCAAGGTGGTGGGCGTCGGCTCCGTGGGGACGGTGGCCCTGGTCGCCTACTTCGAGGGCGCCGACGAGTCCGACCCGCTCTTCCTCCAGGTCAAGCAGGCCCAGGCGTCGGTCCTCGAGCCGTTCCTGGGCAAGGCGGTGCAGCGGCACAGCGGCCAGCGGGTCGTCGATGGCCAGCGGCTCCTCCAGGCCTCGTCGGACGTCTTCCTCGGCTGGGCGACGGGTCCCTTCGGGCGCCACTACTACTGGCGCCAGCTCTGGGACGGCAAGCTGTCCGCGGACGTGGAGGGCATGGACGAGGGCGGGATCTACGCGTACGCCAGGGTCTGCGGCTGGGCGCTTGCCAGGGCGCACGCGCGATCGAAGAGCCCGGTTGCCGTGGCGGCCTACCTGGGCACGGGCGCCCGGTTCGACCGCGCGATGCTCGAGTTCGCCCGCGCCTACGCCGAGCAGAACGAGAAGGACTATGCGGCGCTCGGCGCGGCCGTCGCCTCTGGGCGGCTCCAGGCGACGCCGGGGGTCTGACGGGCTCGGGGCCGGCCTAGGAGAGCGGATCGCCGGCGGCAGCCGGCGCGACGTCCCTGAGCCGGAGCCAGACGATCGCCGCCAGGATCAGCACCATGCCGATCGCCGTGACCATCGCGAGGTCCTGGCCCGCCAGCCACGCGTCGCGCGCCGCGGCGACGACCTTGTCGGCCATCGCACCGGGGTAGGCGGCCGCGACGGCCAGCGCCCCGCCCAGCGAGTCGCTGATCGTGGCCGCGATGTCGCCCGAGATCCTGGCCGCCTGCTCGGGGCTCAGCTGGGTGAACGCCTGCTCGAAGAACCTCGTGTACTGGATGGTCACGATCGTCCCGAAGACCGCGATGCCCAGCGCGGACCCCATGTCGCGGGTGACATCGTTCACGGCGGACCCGATGCCGGCCTTGGCATGGGGCAGCGAGCCCATGATCAGGTTGGTGGCCGGGGTCATCGCCAGCGCGAGGCCCGCCGCGAGCACCACGTAGGTGATGGCGATCACGGGGTACGGGCTGGTCGGGCCCCAGAACCGGACGAGGACGAACCCGGCGGCCATCACGAGGAGGCCGGCCGTCACGGTCTTGCGGCTGCCCCAGCGCGCGTTGATGGCCACCCCGCGCGGCGCGACGAGCAGCACCGTCAAGCCAAGCGGCAGGACGGCGAGGCCGGCCTCGAGCGGGTTGTAGGCGAGCACGTTCTGGAGGTATTGCGCGCCGAGGTACATGGACCCCGCCTGGGCCGTGAAGGCGACCATGATCACCAGGGCACCGATGGAGAACCGCGAGTTGCCGAAGACCGAGACGTCCAGCAGCGGCTGGGCCGTCCGTCGCTCCACGACGACGAACAGCGCGCC
>JBAXFC010000274.1:0-5512 GCA_037140135.1 Chloroflexota bacterium | reverse complement strand
GCTCTCGGTGGTGGCGAAGACGATCGCCTCCGAGCTGTCGGTGCGCACCGTGGCCACCGCGGTGCCGGTGGGGATGGTGACGGTGTCCGGCTGCGGGGCGGAGAGCCAGAACGTGGTCTGGGTGCGTGCCGCGGTGGCCGGGTAGAGCGTGACCCCGATCAGCTCGAGGAACTTGACGTAGTTGCGGTCCGGGACGCGGTTGAGCCGGTAGACGACCTGGTCGGTCATCCAGGCGAACAGCTCGATCATCGTCACGCCGGGATCGCTGACGTTGTGGTCGGTCCACTCGGGGCAGCGCTGCTGGACCAGCCGCTTCGCCTCGTCCACGAGGTCCTGGAAGCGGCGGTCATCGAGATTGGGGACCGGCAGGGCCATGGTCAGTCTCCTCCCGGGATCACGTAGAAGGGGAATACGAGGTTGCGCCGGTCGTTGGTCCGGCGGATGGCATAGCGGATGTCGATGTAGAGGCAGGTGGTCTCGCGGGCATCGAAGGTGACGATCACGTCCTCCACGTCGATCCGGGGCTCCCAGCGGCGGAGCGCGGACTTGACCTCGGCCGCGAGCGAGGACGCGGTGGCCCCGTCGGCCGAGGCGAACACGTACTCGTGGATCCGGCAGCCGAACTCCGGGCGCATCGGCCGCTCGCCGGGCGACGTGCCCAGGATCAGCCGGATCGCCTCCTCGATCTCCCGCTCCCGGGAGACCAGGGCGATGCCGCCGGTGGCGTCGGTGCGCAGCGGGAAGGCCCAGCCGCGGCCGATGAACTCGTCGCTCATGGTGGCCCTCCTCTCACCCGACCGTCACGTCGGTGACGGTGGCCAGCGGCTGGCCCGGGACCTGTGCGCACATCGAGACCTGGGAATCGGTGGTGGCGATCGCCTTGCCTCCGGCGGTCACGGTCGGACTGCCGGTGAGGACCTTGCCTTCCTGCATCGTGGGCACCATGGACGGGTCGGCGGGGTGGAGCCCCACGTGCGGCGGCGTGTTGTAGCCCGACGCGCCCATCACCGCCACCGCCTTGCCGCCGATCGTCACCGACTGCTCCAGCCCCATCAGGAGCGGCGCGGAGAAGGGGAGCGGGGCAGGGGAAGGCTGCGGTGCCCCGGTTGCCGGATTCGGGATCTGGTGCACCGCGCACTGGCCCTGGATCTTGTCGCCCATCACGAGCGGCTGTGCCATTCCACTCGCCCTCTAGTTGATCGCCACGGTGGCGCCCTTGATGGTCATGCTGCCGGAGGCCTCGAGCTTCATCGAGCCGCCGGCCTTGATCTCCACGTCCCCCTGGGCGTCGATGATCACCTTGCCGGTGGTCTCGAGCTTCGCCTCCCGGTTCTGCTCGTCGAAGGTCAGGGTCACGGCCCCGCCCTTGGTCAGGAGCTGGATCTTGGACTCGCTCCCCGACTCGAAGAAGCTGAGCTTGTGCCCGGTCCGGGACACGATCCCGCAGTAGGTGACGCTGCCCGCATCGAGATCGGAGCCATAGTCGAAGGGGATGGCGTCCTGGCCGTTCCACAGCCCGCCCACGACGATGGGGTGGCTGATGTCGCCGTGCTCGAAGGCGACCAGGACCTCGTCACCCACCTGCGGGATGAAGACCACGCCGTACTGGTTGCCGGCGCCCGCCGCCGTGAGCCGCGCCCACGAGGACTCGACGTCGTCGCCCAGCCACGGGTACTTGAGCTTGACGCGGGCGAGCTTGTCCGGGTCGTTGTTGTCGGTGACGATGGCGACGGCCACCCCGTAGTAGCGGTCGCGGGCGCTGCCGCCCTGTGAGACGAGGCCGCTGATGCTGCGGTCCTGGCGCCCCGCGAACTCGAGGTGGGTCCGGTAGGCGCTGGCGCCGAACTCGTGGCGGCTGCCGGTGACCACCCACTTGCCCTCGAGCGCCGGATCGATCCCCGACACGCTCACGGCCGTGCCCGCCTTGAGCGCAGGAGAGCCCAGGGCGATGGCCGTCGCCTCGAAGGCGGCGCTGCCGATCTGCGCGGCGCGCGCGGTGGCCAGCTCATCGGCGGCCTCCTGCGTGCCCACGGGGTGGTCCACCACGGTCATGGTCTCGCCGCCCACCGCCGACGCGAGGTCCGCGGGGGTCATGGAGACCTGGACCCCCGACGCCGAGACATCCGCCCGGCCGATGACCGCCTCCTTGGCGGTCACGTCCCAACCGCGGACCTTGACCTCCTTGACCTGCGCCACGGCGGTCATCCGAGCCCGGAACTCGGACAAGTTGAGGTTCCACACGAGGGCCACCGGATCCGTGCTGGTGAGGTCACCCCCAGCCGGGGCGCCGCTCGACTCCACGGGGCGCTTGAACAGCAGCGTCGTCCCCTCGACGCGGCAGTCGAACCCGATCCGGCGGGCCAGCGTGTACAGGAACTCGAGGTCCGACACGTTCGCCTGGAGCACATGGTCCACCACGGCGCCGGAGTCGTCCACGTCCGCCTGCAGCGCGGCGCCGCCCGCGATCTGCTGGGCGACCTCGCTGTACTTGACGTTCTGGAACGTGGCCGTCTTGCGGCCGGCGGCCAGGCGATGCGACCGGTCGTAGCCGCGGACCACCGCCCGGGCGCCGAGGGCGTCGTAGTCCGCCTCGATGGAGGTCACTTCGGCGTCGATCAGGAGGGCAGGCGTGTCGCTGTTCACCGAGGTGGTGGAGACCTTGACGCCCTTGCCGATCGCCAGTCCGGCCAGCCCGAGGATCTCGTGCGCCGGATCCCGGAAGACCAGGGTGAAGGTGTCCGGCATGGCGAGGCGGTCCACCACCGTCACGCTCTCCAGCTGGCTGTCCACGTCGGCGGACAGCGCCGTGCCGTCGATCTCGACGGTGCGCTGGATGGCGGCGGTGGGCGGCAGCAGCATGGACGGTCAGGAGCCGCGGGCCGCGTCGGCGAGCGACGGGATGAGCAGCGTTGTGCCGGGGGTGATGCGCATGGGGTCGTCGATGCCGTTGAGCTCGGCGATCGCGCGCCAGTAGGCAGGCTTGCCCAGCTCGCGGTAGGCGATGGACTGGAGGCTGTCGCCCTCCACCACCGTGGCGACGCGGCGGCTGTTGATGGAGTGCGAGGTGGGGTTCTGGCCCCCGATGGACTCCTGCTGCCCCTCGATGGAGATGTCCACCTTGGCCTGGACGGGCGTCCCGTCCTTGCGGAAGATCGTGTAGTTGACGCCGACGCTCTTGAGATAGCCCGAGAACTCGGCGAGCTGGGGGTTGCCGCCCCAGCGGAACGCCACCAAGGGCGGGCACGGGCGGTTCGCATCGTGCGACGACTGGGTGGCGTGCGTCCACGAGAGCAGGGTCGTGATCTTGGGCGTCACGTCGCCTGCCATGGATCCGAAGTCGTCGAAGAAGAGCTGCAGGGTCAGCGTCATCGCGTTGGTGCCCGAGAACTGGGGCGTGCCGCCGCTCTTCGCGGGGGTCTGGTTGCGCGTGACGCTCAGGGTCTGGTTGATCCGGTACTCCGTGGGATTGAACATGCACTCGATCTCGGTGGGACCCGAGGGCAGGTTGCTTCCCGTACAGACGAGTTTGGCCTTGTCCGGCTTGAGCAGGCCAAGGGCCCCGCCGACGGCCGATACGACATCCATCACCATTGCGGCGCCCTCAGAAGCTCACGGACGCCGAGACGGACAGGGCGCCCGCCAGCATCCCGCCCAGCGCGCCGAGGCCGATGATCTCCTGGTAGGCGACCTCGAGCGTCTCGGTGGCGACGTTGTTGGACATGATGTCCAGCTGGGGCCCGGACCACTTGATCGGCACCACGCCCGACAGGTTCCAGGTGGTGATCTCCTCGCCGGCCGCGGTCATGGCGCTGATCGACATCGTCTGGGGGATCACCTTGATCATCTGGCTCTGGAGCCACAGCATCAGCAGGTCCGAGGTGGCATCCACGGGCCGCGACAGGCGCAGGTTGGTGTACTTGCACGGCCCCAGGATCTTGTGGGTGTACCCGTTCACCCCGCCCTCGCGGTACTCGGTGACCTGGTACTCGAAGCCGAGCCCCTCGATCTTGGTCCACAGCCCGAGCGGGATGAAGCCATCGATCGTGATCCTGTAGAAGGTGCTGACGGCGGGGTCGCCCATGGGTCTCCTCGCTAGAACGTGTCGAAGGTGAGGCCCTTGGCCTCACGCTCGTGGATGACCTCCAGGCGGAGGTGGGTGCGGATGCGCCCGAAGAGCGCCTGGGCAAGCTCATCGAGCTCCGTGTCCGAGTGGCTGCCCCCGCCGTCGCCGGCGGCGGGCGCCGGGGCCGCGCCGTCCACGCGCTGGACGACGGGCGTGGTCGTGAGGCCGGCGGCCAGGCCGGAGCCACCGCCGGATGCCGGGGAGGTCTGGACGGTGACCGCCGGCGCAGCTGTGGGTGCGGCCGCCGTGATGGAGCGCGCGGCGGACGCCGCGGGCACGGCGGCAGGGGACGATGCCGCGGCAGCCGCCGCGGCTGCGACCGACGGGCGGGCGAGCGCCATCGAGCGTTGCGCGATCGGGGCCCGGCCGCCAGACGAGGACGCCGGAGCGGCCCGAGACCCGGACGTGGACCAGGATGCGGCGGGGGTGCGGACCGTGGCCCGGCGCGCCATGTCCGGGATGGCGACCGAAGCAGCCGGCGTGCCGGGTGCGGCCCCGCGGGCCGGGAACACGATCTCGCCCGGCATCGCGGGGCCGGCGGGTGTGGAGCCGGCCTCGGGCGCGTCGAGCGGGCGGAGCGGCACGACATCGCCGGCGCCGTCAGCGGGGAGCCGGCCGATCGTCGCCGGGAGGTCGGCGCCGGCGCTCCAGCGGGCGGGAACCGCGCCCGGCAGTCCAGGGGCCGTGGCTGCCGGCGACAAGGAGGCGGATGAGGCCCCCGGTTCGGCGATCTCCCGGGCCACGGTCACCGACGGCCGGAGCGGCCGGGCGCCGAGGAGCGGCAGGACGGGTGTCGGGCGCGTTGCCGCATCGATGGCGTGGGCATGCCCGTGGGCGGGTGCCGGCATGGACGCGGCGCCTGCCTGCGCGGATCCCGTGGGCCCCGCGGACATCGCATGGGCGCCGGACCCCCGGGTGGCCGAGGCCGCGGAGCGGGAGACCGGCAGGACTGGCAGGGGCCGCGGCGCGGCGGGCGCGGCGCCCGTGGTGGAGGCGGCGTCGCTGCGCGCGGCCCATGACCCGGAGGAGCCGGCCGCCGGACCGGGCACGTCGCCGCTCGCGGAGTCCGGCGCCGGACGTCGCGGCGGTGTTGCCATCGGCATTCGCTGGGCAACCGCGCTCGATGGGGGAGCGGCTATCGGTGCGCTCAGGCCGGGACGCCGGGGCAGGGAGCCGGCCGGGGCCGGGCCCGAGGTGGTCTCAGGTGTCTGGCCGGAGGAGGTCGGGGCTGCCGGCGAGGATGTCGTGGCGGCCGATGTTGTGGCGGGGGCCATGCCCGCAGCCGCCGGCGAACCCTGGGCCAGCGGAGCGCCCAGCCCGACGGGTGCCCCTGGCGTGGACTGCTCCGCCCAACGGCTCCGGCCGCCGGGTCGCAGGACCGGCATCGCC
>JBAXFC010000273.1:0-5516 GCA_037140135.1 Chloroflexota bacterium | reverse complement strand
GATGCCTCGCGCCCAGGCCCTCGGCCGGCGGATCTCCTCCCTGCTCGAGGTGCACGGCGGCGACCCCGAAGACAGCGCCCCGATGAACGAGGCGATCGCGGCGCTGCCGGAGTCCGGGAGCACGATCGCGCTGGAGCTCACGGCCGTGCGGGCGGATGGGATCCATGTCCCGGTCGACGTCACGATGGCCATCTCGCCGACCAGCGCCCGCTGGAGCGTGGCCTGCTTCATCCGTGATGCCACGGAGCGCTACCGGTCCCGCGACGAGCTGCTCCGGGCACGCGCCGCCGAGGCGATCGGCGAGCTCACCGGCCGGCTCGCGCACGACTTCAACAACCTGCTCGGGATCATCGTGGGCACGCTGGACCTCGCGCGCGACGACCTCGACGACCGGCCCGACACCCAACGCCTCCTGGACATGGCCATGGCCGCGGGTGTCCGAGGTGCCGATGTCACCAAGGCCCTGCTCGCCGTCGCCCGCAAGTCGGCCCTGGCCCCGACCGATCTCGACCTCAATGACACCGTGCGGGACGTCTACCCGCTGCTCCGCCAGGCGGTCGGCGCGGACATCACCGTGGAGCTGGACCTCGATGTCCAGCCGGTGATGTCCCACCTGGACCCCGGCGGCCTGTCGAACGCCATCCTCAATCTCACCATCAACGCGGCCCATGCCATGCCCGGCGGCGGGATGCTGCGGGTGACGACGCGGCGGGTGATGGACGGCTGCACGATCGCGATCTCCGACACCGGGGTCGGCATCGATCCCGAAGCGCTGGCCCGGGTGTTCGAGCCCTTCTTCACCACCAAGAAGGGCGGCTCGGGTCTGGGCCTCGCGATCGTGAACGGGTTCGCGACGCAGTCGGGGGGCACGGCCTCGATCACATCGCGCGTCGGCGTGGGCACGACCGTCACCCTCCGCTTGCCGCCGTCCATCGGCGATGTCGCGGTGCCGCCCCAGCCAGCACCGTCCGACACGTCCGGAACGGAGAGGGTGCTGGTCGTGGACGACGAGGCAGGGCTCCGCGAGATCGCCTCGCGCTGGCTGCGCGATGCCGGCTACGAGGTCTTCGGGGCCTCCACCGGTCCGGCGGCGCTGGCGATGCTGGGCGAGGTCGAGCCCGCGCTCCTCCTGACCGACGTGATCATGCCGGGCGAGTTCGGCGGCCTCGAGCTGGCCCGGCGTGCGCGGGCCCGGTACCCGGACCTGCGGATCATCCTCGCCTCCGGCTACGCGGGCGTGGACCTCGAGGGGGTCATCGAATCCGGGCTGCCGCTGCTGGAGAAGCCGTACCGGCGCGGCACCATCCTGTCGGCCGCCAGGGCGTCGCTCGACGGCGCCACGCCCCTCGGCCTGGCGCCCCACACGTCCTGATACCGGCAGGCGGGGCCTCCGGCTACCTCCGGGTCCGCTGCGCGAGGCCCGCGCCCGCGCCTGCCGGCGCCTCGGCATCCGGCACCGGGGCCTCGTGCTCGGTACGGCGGGCATCGCACTTGTAGCAGCGGGACGCGCTCTCGCCGTTCAAGGACGTGCACCGGTCGCAGAACCACGGGGTGACGGGAGGACCAGGCCGCAGCCGTCGGGCCCTGTAGGCGGCGATCGGCCCGAACTGGCGGACCATCTCCACGATCTCGTCCAGCGAGGCGGCCAGGAACAGGCGCACCAGGGCGCCCGCGAGCGCGATCAGGATGCTCGCAACGAAGACCGGAATGAGGACTCCGGGCGAGAAGACCGCGTTGTCGGGCGTGATGAACGGCGCCATGACGCTGATCTTCGGGGTCGCGCGCCAAGCCTGCAACGGTCCGAACGGGGGACGTGCCGCCGGCGGCCCGACAAGGGGCCGGCCGAGGGTGGGTCGGCTAGCGCAGGACGGCGAACGCGTCCACGTCCACCCGGGGATGACCCCTCGTCCCCGCTACGACGAGCCGGATCCGGTGGTCGCCGGCCGCCCCCCAGGACCGGCTGAACACGATGGCCTTGGCGTACCCGACGGCGGCCCAGAGGTTGACGGTGCCGGCATAGGCGCCGTCCACGTAGACCAGGACGCGACCCCGTCCGGGCCCGCGCGGCGCGACGACGCTCACGGCACGCCCATGGAACGCGATCGCGATCGCGGAACCCTTCGTCTTGGCGAACCGCGTGGAACCGCCGGACGCCGAGGACGACGGCGAGACCAGCCAGCGCCCTGCGGTCCCGATCGCCGGGGAGCGGTCCTGGACGATCGCGAGCGCGGTTGGCGGGCTCCCGGTCCAGGGGCTCCAGTTGCCGGCCGCATCACGGGCGCGCATGGCCAGCGTGTAGACGTGGCCGGCCACCATGGTCCGGACCACGGAGGTGGCCGTCGGCGCGAGGGCGGTGATCGCACTCCACGCCGTGCCATCGACCTTCCAGCGGGTCTCGATCCGCGAGACGGGCCCGCCGGCATCGGTCACCGCGCGCCACGCCATGCGGACGGCGAGGCCGTTCGTGAGGCGGGGCGAGATGGCCAGGCGGCCGACAGCCCCGGAGACCGACGGGGTGTCGCTGTCCACGGTGACCACCACCACCGACGATCGCTCGCGGCTGCCGTCGGACGCGGTCACCGTGATCGAGTACCGGCCGCTCGGGGTGGCGGGCGGCACCGTGATCGCGATCGTCGTCGAGGTGGCGCCGAGGCCGGTCAGCGTCGGGTTCGCGACGGTCGCCGTGATCGGCGCGTCAACGCCGGTCGCAAGGTCGATCGCCGCCGGGAAGTCCTCCGCCCGGACGACCTCGACCGGCAGGTGGAGCGTGGCTCCGGCCGCCGACACGGTCGCCCCGAACGAGGTCCCGGGCGTCGCGTCCACGTTGAAGTCGCCCAGGCCCACGATGTGCGAGACATCGAGCATCGGCTCGTGGGTGCGGTCGGGATCCGTGGCGGTCTTCCAGCCCAGGTTCCCGGCGGCGATGAGCGCGGCCCGGACCTCGTCCGGGGTCGCAAGGGGCCTCGATGCCATGTACAGGGCGGCGGCCCCCGCGACGTGCGGCGCCGCCATCGACGTCCCCGACATCCAGCCGTAGCGATCGCCGGGCAGCGTGGACCAGGTGCACTTGCCGGGCGCGATCAGGTCCACGTCGTGGCCGTAGTTCGAGAAGTCGGCGAAGGTGTCGTCGCGGTCCCAGCCGCCCCACGAGAAGCACAGGTTGCCGCCCAGCCCGCCCGGCTTGCCGTCCGAATCGGCGAGCGCCGAGACCGTGATCGCCTCGTCGTAGCTCGAGGGGATGAGGCGGGAGGCATCGAAGCTGTTGTTGCCGGCTGCGGCGACCAGCGTCGTGCCGCCGGCGACGACGCGGCAGACGGCCTGGTGGACCACGTCGCCGTTGGTGTAGCCGCAGTTGCGGTCGTCGCTGCCGAGCTTGGCCTCCGACATGTTCGCAACCTCGATCAGCGGCCGGGCGGGATCGACCGGATCCCGCTGGGCGGCGATCCAGTCCAGGCCGCAGACATACCAGGAGAGGAGCCCGTTGCCCGCGGCGTCGAGGATGCGCACGGACCACAGGCGCACGCCCGGTGCGACCCCGACGACGCCGAAGCCGTTGTCCAGGGCGCCGACCGTGCCCGCGACGTGGGTCCCATGGCCGTACGGATCGCCCCACAGGTTGGGGTCGTCCGTCGAGCAGCTGATGCCGCCGACGACGTTGAGGTCCTCGTGGCTCTTGTCGATCCCGGTGTCCACGATGGCGACGTCGGCGTCCACGCGGTCATCGACCCCGTCGATGCGGGCGATGACGCTCCCCCTGCCGCCGATGCGCCGGACGCCGCGGGGAACCGACTGGCCCGTGACCCTGATGAGGGCATCCGGGACAACCGAGGCGACCGTCGGGTCGGTTCGCAGGCGGGCGACCTGGAGGGGGTTCAGGCGCGCCGCATAGCCGCGCACCGCGCTGCGGTAGACGTGGTCGAGGGAGACGCCGATCGTGCGGGCCCGGATGCCGGCCCCGGAGACGCTGGCGCCCGGGCGGAGCGTGACGATCCAGCGGCCGACCGCTGAGAGACCGTCCGGGGCAACCTGGGGGGCCGCCTGGGGAGCCCGCGGCGCAGGCTGCGGGCCGGCGCTGCTCCGCATGCCGGCCGGGGTTCCGGACGCCGCGGACACCGTCCCCGCCACCAGCGAGGCGGCAAGAACGAGCGCGGTGAGGGCTGCCTGTCGGCGCATCCGGGCTCCGAGACGATGAGGCTGGCACCCGGTGGATCCGGTGTTCCACGCGGGCCGTCGAACGGAGTGTGTCCCCGCCGACCGCCCGAGTATGGCCCAGCACCCCGGAACCCGCCACTCCCCCAACCCGCGTGCGGGTCTCAGGCGGTGGTACTGCCCGTGATCCGCAGCTCCGCCTCGGCGTCCGCCACCTTGGCCAGGATGCCCATCCGCATCGCCTCCAGCCCGTCCGCGACGCCCTTGGTGACCGTGTTGATGGAGGTGAGCTGCGTCTTGAGCTGGCGCACCATGTCGAGCTGCTCCCGGACACCGGTGAGCGCCTTCGCGACAGCGGCCGCATCGACCTCCACCTCGCGCTCGGCAAGCCTGGCCACGGCCAGCAGGCGAGCGATGCGCACCGCAGCGGCCAGGTACGCGCTGTCCGGCGCCTCGGGGTCCACCGCCACGTGGACGTCGTCACCGACCACCGCGAAGGGCACGTACTCCCGGGGAGCGTGGGCGGTGCTCCAGGCCGCGATGGCGACCGTGGCACCCCGGTTGGCCCGCGCCTCACGGAGCTCGTCGCGCATCTGGCGCGGTGACATCGACCGGTCCTTCGCCTCCACCACGATGCGCACGTCCGCGCCGCGGGTGACCGCGTGGTCCAGGGTCAGGACGAAGTCGCCCTTCTTGGAACCGGCCACAGCCCCGGTCTCCGTGCCCGTCCGGTCCACGAGATCGCCCGACCCGCGGGAGAGCTCCGAGAGCATCCCGTGGAGGAGGTCCTCGAAGTCCGCGCCCTTGGCGGCGGACCGCGAGCGCTCGTCGGCGCGGGCCCTGCTGGCGGCCTCGATGGCCGTCAGACGCTCGTTGAGCCTGGTGAACCCCTCGGACATCTCCTGGCGGAACTGGTGGAGCGGCGATCCGAGCCGGGTGGGGTCCAGGAGTTGGGCGAGGCGGGAGCCGTCGCCGTCGAAGTAGGTGCCCAGGAGGGTCCGCATGCGGCCGATTGCGGAGTCCCGCTTGGTCTCGTCGAACAGGTCGCCGACGAAGGTCTGCAGCGCCCCGCGATTGCCCAGGAAGCGCTCCAGGGTACGAGGCAGGCGCCCATCGCCGTCCCCGAAGTTGGTCCGCAGGACCTCCTCCACCGCGCGTGCGGCATCCGCGTTGGCCGCTGAGGTCTGGGCGACGAGCTTCTCGAACTCCCGGCGGACGACATCGACGTCCATCGACGAGGCGGCGTCCGCCAGTGCGAGCAGCCCGATGCGCAGCGCGCGCTCCACGACGGCCGGCCGCTCCGCCTCGTCGCGCTCCGCGAGGGACGCGGCCAGCGGGCCGTCCACGACGACGAGGCGGTCCACGAG
>JBAXFC010000272.1:0-5520 GCA_037140135.1 Chloroflexota bacterium | reverse complement strand
CGGCGTTGATCTCGGCCATCATGCGCTGCGACTCGGGTGCCGAGGAGACGTCCGGGTGGAAACGGCGTGCAAGCTCGCGGTAGGCGGCAGCGATCGTCTCGTGGTCGGCCGTCGTCGGCACGCCAAGGATCGAATACGGATCGCGCTGCGTCACGTCACCCCCAAACGGGTTCCATCCCCCCACCGCGTCCCGTAGCCGGACGGGTCCACGGGTGGACCGGCGGAGGCATGATCATAGCCATGCCAGGCAACCCGCAAGGACGGTCATGCACATGCCGTTGACAGAGCGCCCCACCAGGTGCGCCTGGGGCGACACCCCCGATCCGGCCTACCGCGCCTACCACGACCTCGAGTGGGGCGTGCCCGTGCGTGACGATCGGCACCTCTTCGAGCTGCTGATCCTCGAGGGTGCCCAGGCGGGCCTGGCCTGGTCCACGATCCTGCGCAAGCGCGACGGATACCGCCGCGCCTATGGCGGCTTCGATCCGGCGGTCGTGGCGGCGTTCGGGGTCGAGGATGCCGCTCGCCTGCTGGCCGACCCGGGCATCGTCCGCAACCGGGCCAAGGTCGCCGCCTCGATCGGCAACGCGCGGGCCGTCCTCGCGCTGCACGAGGCGGGCACGACGCTGGTGGACCACCTGTGGTCGTTCACGGGCGGCGTCCCGATCGTGAACCGGTACTCGTCCCTGGCCGGGATCCCGGCCGAGACCGACACCTCGCGCGCAATGAGCCGCGACCTGCGGGCACGTGGCTTCCGGTTCGTGGGACCGACCATCTGCTATGCCCTGATGCAGTCCGCCGGTCTCGTGAACGATCACGAGACCGGCTGCTTCCGGTGGTCGGAGGTCCAGGCCGCGGGCTGACGGGCCCGGGTGGTTCCGCTGCCGCACTTGTAGACTCCGGGCATCGTGCGTCACGCCCGCCTGCTCCGATGACCGCCTCCACCCACTCCGAGGCCTGGTACGGGCGCGACCTGCCGGCCGACGTGGATGCGCTCCTGCGCAATGCGGCCGAGGAGGCCGCCCGGCTGCTGGAGGCCGATGGCGCCTTCGTCTACCTTCTCGATCCGGCGACCGGCCTGCTGCGCTTCACGCACGACGCGGGCGTCGATCGGGTCCTGGCCTCCCGGGATGTCGCCCGGCCGGACCCGATCCCGGTGGGGGTCGGCATCGTCGGCCGGGCTGTCG
This sequence comes from Chloroflexota bacterium, assembly GCA_037140135.1. Classification (GTDB taxonomy): domain Bacteria; phylum Chloroflexota; class Limnocylindria; order Limnocylindrales; family CSP1-4; genus CAIXZV01. The sequence continues at coordinate 4,333 of JBAXFC010000272.1, read as the reverse complement.
CGCAGCGACAGGTCGTCGTCACGGGCGACTACGCCACCGACGGCACCATCGCGCACCAGGAGGACCCGGATCGCTTCGTCGCCCAGGTCGGCCTCCGCTCGCTCGCCGTGGCGCCGATCATGGTGGGGCCGGAGGTCTTCGGCGCCCTGGGCGTCTTCTCGGGATCCGAGGACATCTTCTCCCCGGCCCAGATCGGCCTCGTGCGGGCGCTGGCCGACCACGCCGCCCTCGCGATGGCGAATGCCCGCCTGATCGCGGAGCTCGCCCGTTCCCGCGAGGCCGTGGCCCGCCAGGCAGAGGTGGAGCGCGCGCTCCGGGAGCTGGGAACCAGCATGGCCGCCGCGCCCGATCCGGCAGCGGTCGTGCAGCGCGTCATCGAGGAGGCCCAGCGCCTGTTGGGCGGCGACGGCGCCCGGATCGACATCCTCGACCCGAAAGCCCAGTTGCTGCGGGGTGTCTACGCCGCCGGCGAGGAGGTGATCCTGCGCACGGAGTGGCCCGACGATCCCGACGACCGGCTCGAGGTGGGCGTGTCCGGGACCACCGTGCTCAGCGGCCGGACCTTCATCAGCCCCGACTACCTCGCCGACACCCGCTTCGTGCACGGTGTCGGACCGGACGGCTACGTCCGCTCCAAGGGGATCCGGGCGACGATCGCGACGCCGCTCGTCAACGACGGGGGTGTCTTCGGCGCCATCACGATCTGGTCGTCCCGGCCCGACGTCTTCACGCCGGACGACGCCATCCTCCTCGAGACCATCGCCGGCCAGGCGGCCGTGGCGCTCGGGCGCGCCCGCCTGATCGAGGAGCTCGGCCGTTCCCGCGAGGAGCTTGCGGCATCGGAGGAGCGGTACCGGTTCCTCGTCGAGAACTCCCCGGACATCATCTACGCCACCGATGCCGAGGGCCGGTTCACCTTCTTCTCGGGCTCCGTGGAGCGGGGCCTCGGCTGGCAGCCGTCCGACGTCGTCGGCCGGCACCTCCGGGAGATCGTGCGCACGCCGGACGGTGTGCCTGCCGGGCGACGATTCGACGAGCTGGTCCAGGGTCGGGCCGCCATGACCTCGCGGATGGAGCTGCTGGCCAAGGACGGACGCACCCTGCCCTACGAGGTCTCGGCCTCGGCCGTGCGGCTCGACGGCCAGTTCACCGGCGTCATCGGTGCCGCCCGCGACATCACCGACCGCGAGCGCCTCGAGCGCGAGCTGCGCGACTCCGAGCAGCGCTACCGCTACCTTGTCCAGTCATCGCCGGACCTGATCTGGATGACGGACGCGGAGGGCCGGTTCACCTTCGCCTCCGAGCACGCGCAGGCGGTCCTCGGATGGTCGTCGTCGGACCTGCTGGGCCGCTCGTTCGCGGACCTGACACCGCCCGACGGCCAGCGGGGCGCGCTCGCCCGCTTCCGGCGCCTGCAGCACCAGCCGCTCACCGCTCACCGCTCGCGACTCGAGCTCCTGACCCGCGACGGGCGGCTCGTTCCGATGGAGATCACCGGCATCGGCATGGTCGCAGGCAGGACGTTCGTCGGCGCGCACGGCACGGCCCGTGACATCGTCGAGCGCGAGCGCCTGGAGCAGAACCTGCGCCGCCAGGCCGCCGAGATCGCCGCGTCCGAGGAGCGCGCCCACCTGGCGCGCGAGCTCCACGACTCGGTGACCCAGGCGATGTTCTCGCAGACGCTGGTCACGCGCACCATCGAGCTGCTCCTCGAGAAGGATCCGTCCGCGGTGCCGGCCCGACTCGCCGAGCTGCGCGACCTCCAGCGCGACGCACTGGCCGAGCTGCGGGCCGTGATCTTCGAGCTGCGCCCGGGCAACGTCGCCGAACGCGGCCTCGTGGAGGCGTTGCGGACCCACGCCGCCGCCCTGTCCGGCCGCCTGGGCCTGCCGGTGGTGATCGAGGCCGACCTGCCCGATCGTCCATCGCTCGAGACCGAGGAGGCGCTCTACCGGATCGCCCAGGAGGCCCTCCACAACGTCGTCAAGCACGCGGGTGCCCACGAGGCGCGCGTGGAGGTGGTCAGGACCGGTGAGGGGCTCCGGCTGCGCATCGCCGACGATGGCCGCGGCTTCACTCCCGACGAGATCGCCGACGGCCACCTCGGCATCACGGGCATGCGCGCCCGGGCTGCCCGCCTGGGTGGGTGGCTCGACGTGCGCTCGGTGCCCGGGCACGGCACGGTCGTCGAGGCCGTGGTTCCGGAGCGCCCGGCCGGTTCGGACCGATCGGCCCGTGGGGATGCCGGGCGCACCGGGTAGGCTGCGCCTCGAACCCCCCGGAGGACCATCCGATGCCCTATCCCGATCCGGCCGCCACGCCGCCCGGCGCAGTGCCCCCACCGCGGCCCGACCCCTGTCCAGGTCCCGCGCCCGCCCCTGGCGCCGGCGGGCCATTTCCGTTCCCGCCGTACCCCGAGGTGGCCCGGCCGGCCTCCCCGGGCATCGTCGTCGGCGTGATCCTCGTCGTGATCGGTCTTGCCGTCTTCGCGGAGCGCCTGCTCGAGAGCCGGCTGGGGGTCCCGACCTGGCCCATGTGGATCGTCATCCCCGGCCTGGGGATGCTCGTGGGCTCCCTGTTCATCCCGCCGCGCGGCGGGCTCGGCCTCGCCGTCCCGGGCGCCATCGTGCTGATCGTCGGCCTCATCCTGTGGGCCCAGGACATGCTCGGGCTGTACGGGACGTGGGCCTACGCCTGGGCGCTGGTGGCACCCACGGGTCCGGGCATCGCGATGCTGCTGTACGGCGGCGTCCACCGGGACGGCGCGCTGGCCAGGGACGGCCTGCGCTCCACCCTCGCCGGCCTCGGGCTGTTCGCAGGCTTCGGGCTCTTCTTCGAGGGCGTGATCGGCATCTCCGGCCACCCGATCGCCAATCTGGGCGAGATCCTGCCCTACGCCCTGATCGGCATCGGGCTGCTGCTCGTCGTCGGGGCGCTCGCGGGCGGGGCAGGCCGGAAGGGGCCGCGGCCCTAGGAGATCTCGAGGACCACATACCGGACGTCGCCGCCCGGGGTGATGATCGTCACGATGTCGCCAACCTGGCGGCCCATCAGCGCCCCACCCACCGGCGAGGCGTTGGAGATCCGGCCCTCGCGCGAGTTGGCCTCGGCCGGGCCCACGATCTGCATGCTCCGCGCGTCTCCGTCCTCCTCGACCTTGACCCGCGACCCAAGCTCAACGCGCTGGCCCCGCTGCGTGGGCTCGGTGATGACCGCGATCTTGAGCTTGGCCTCGAGCGAGGTGATCCGGCCTTCCAGGAAGCCCTGCTCCTCGCGCGCGGCGTGGTACTCGGCGTTCTCCTTGAGGTCGCCATGCTCGCGGGCGGTGGCGATGCGCTTGATCACCTCGGGCCGCTGGGCCACCAGGGCCGCCACCTCGGCCTGCAGCCGGTCGAGGCCCTCCTGGGAGAGCAGGACCTGCTCGTGCGCCTTGCGGGGCGAGCCCTGGGCGGCGTACGCGGCCGCCGAGGCGACCCTGCCGACGCCGCGACCGGGCGCCGGGCGGCGCGGCCGCTTGGCCTCGTCGGTGGCCCCATCGGCCTCGGCCGTGGGCAGATCCACGATCCGGGTGACCGGCTTGGGCGCCGGCGCCTTGACCTCGGGCAGCAGCGGGTTGGCGATGCCGGTCAGCTTCTTCGCGCCACCGGGTGAGCGCAGGGATGCCCATGGCAGGGCGGCGGAGGCCTCGCGCAGGGCGGTGGCCTCTGCGGCCGGGACGCCGGCGATGAAGGAGTCCATGAGGCTGTCCTCGTAGAGCTCGCCCTCGTCGGTGGCCGCCCACCAGGTCCGCAACTCCTTCACGTCGCGCAGGAAGTGGAGCCAGAAGCCCGTCCACGCGGGCTTGCGCGCGCCCGGGACCGTCTTGTACATGCCGTTGAGGCGTGCCGCCACGCTGCCGGTGCTGCTGCCGATGAGCAGGATCTGCTGCGAGGGGAGCCAGAACGAGCGCAGCCGCTCCACGAGCTCGCGCGAGGTGGGGCGGCCGCCATCGAGCCGGAGGTCCGGGACGTGCTCGAGCCACTTGCCGACGGCGGCGAGGTCCAGGTTGGGCGAGGCGATGGGCGCCGCGAGCTCCACGACGAAGACACCCGGGCCGGCGTGCTTTGCGGGACGCCCCCAGGCGACGGGGCCGTCGGCCATCAGGCCGGTCTCTCGGATCAGGTCGGGTGCACTGCGGTTGGGCATGGGCTCACTTTGCTCGTCGGGGCGGGGTGCGGCCGGGTCCGGACGGTGGGTCCGGGCTGTTGCGCGTATCGTCTCACGAACATGCCGTACGAGTCGGCCGGGCGGGAGCCCGGCGAATTCTTGCTGCCGGCCGGGCTCTACATCGACG
>JBAXFC010000271.1:0-5525 GCA_037140135.1 Chloroflexota bacterium | reverse complement strand
CCTGGTGGCGGCCCGGCAGGGCCTCGTGGACCTCGACGAGCCGGCCGGTCCGCCGGGCGCCACGCTGCGCCACCTGCTCGCCCACGCGTCCGGGTACGCCTTCGACTCCCGGGCCGTGCTGGCGGCACCGGGGCGGTCGCGGATCTACTCCAATGCGGGCATCGATGCGGCGGCGGCGCTCGTGGAGGCCCGGGCTGGTCGCCACTTCGGGACACTGGTCCGGGACTCGGTCCTGGGCCCGCTGGGGATGGACGACACCCGCCTCGACGGACCGGCGTCGTCCGGGCTGGTGGGGCCGGCCGGCGACCTGGTGCGGCTGGCCCTCGAGGTGCTCCGGCCGCGGGTGCTGGCCGCCGAGCTGGCCCAGGCCACCGCGGTCGCGTTCCCTGGCCTGCGGGGCGTGCTCCCGGGCTTCGGGATGCAGGCTGCCTGTGACTGGGGCCTGGGGCTCGAGATCCGGGGCACCAAGTCGCCCCACTGGACGGGAGCCCGCTCCTCTCCACGCACGGTGGGCCACTTCGGGCGCAGCGGGACCTTCCTCTGGGTGGACCCGGATGCGGGCGTGGCGCTGGCCTGCCTCACCGACCGGGAGTTCGGTCCGTGGGCCGCGTCGTCCTGGCCTGCCCTCTCCGATGCGGCCCTGGCCGGCCTGGGGCGCTGACCGCCTCCGGGCGTTCGCCGGACCCGATCGGCACGGGCGTCTTCCCCGAACGGGGGGTATCTCTGGCTTGACGGGCCACGGATGATTTGGCCGTGGTTAGTGAAGCCCCCCAAACCCTCGATCGCGCCCGAGAGGTCCTCAGGCGGGCGCATGCCGTCACCCCCTCCCGAAGCCTGCTTCGCCTCGAGGACACCCTCAGGCGCGGCGATGCCTCCACCCGGCAGCTCTCCCAGCTGATCGAGGGCTCTCCTGCCCTCGCGGCTCGTGTCCTGCGGATGGCGAACTCCAGCTTCTACGCTCCGCTCGAGCCGATCGTCGGCCTCAGCCGCGCGATCCCGATGCTCGGGCACACCGTGCTCCGCCAGCTCGTCCTCGCGACGCTCGTCCTGAGCCGCCAGGAGACCGGCCGGTCCACCAAGCAGGGGGTCGCCGCAGCCCGCCTGACGGGCAACGCCGTCCGCTCGGCCGTCGTGGCCCGCGCCCTCGCCGCCTCCTCCCGGATCTCGCCGCCGGACGACGCCTTCTCGGCAGGCCTGCTGCACGATCTCGGGCACATCTACCTGCTCGACGACTCGGGCGACGCGTACGCCACCTACCTCGTCGAGGAGCAGCCCGAGGATGCGCTCGCCCGCGAGGTCGAGCTGACCGGGACCACCCACCAGGACGTCGGCGTCGCATTCGCCTATGACTGGAACCTGCCGGCTGCCCTCGCGGAGGTCCTGCGCGACCACCACCGCATCGCCGGCCGCTCGCTCGCGGCGATCGTTGCCGCGAGTGACCAGCTGGTCGCCGAGGTCCACCACCCGTCCGCCGAGGGCCCGGAGGCGGCAGTCGCCGCCAGCGACGCCGCGCTCGAGGTGATCGGGATGACCAGGGAGACCTGGTCCGGCATCGAGCCGCAGGTGCGGAACGACTACGCGGAGCTGCTCACGGTCTTCGAGCGGTTCGGCTGAGCACCGGGGCCGGCGGGCCTCACCCACCACGCGGGACAGGCACGGGGCCGGCATCGCCGGCCCCGTCCTCATGTCCGGCCGCAAACGGATACGGGACCGCAAACGGATACGGGACCGGCATCGCCGGCCCCGTCGTTCCAAGCGTCGTCGTCGTCCCGGGCGAGGCCGGGGACGCTCCCGCTACTCCCCCATCCAGCGCCGGATGGCGTTGCGGCTCAGGAGCAGCACCACGATCGCGATCCCGATCATGCCGCCGAACACGGTGACCAGGTCCGCGCCGGGCGCCCGGTAGGTCCCATCCTCCCCACCGACGGTGTCGGTGGCAGGCGCCTTGGTCTTGCGCGGCGTCGGGCTGGGCTGGCCCGGCGCCCCCGGCGAGGCGGAGGACCCGCTCGCCTGGCCGCCGTCGCCGGCCAGGCTCGAGACGTCCGGGAGGGCCGCCATGCCGAGCGGTGGCTTGGTGAGATCGACGCGCGCCACGGGCGCGGCGGTCGGCTTCTCGACCGAGATCGCCACGACACCCCCGGTGGATGCGGCGTAGACGAACCTGCCCTCGTCGCTGGTCACGAGGGCGCTGGCGGCGTCCGGCAGCGTCGCCCAGATCTTGGCCGTGCCGCCGGTGGCGGCATAGAGGCTGGCGCCAACGGCAACGATTGCCGAGGCTGGCTGCTTGGCGTCCCACGATGCGGTGACGGCGGTCGGACGGTTCGGCAGGGCCGCCGTCCAGGCGACCTTCGCGGTGTCGAGCGTGATCGCGACGACGGTGTTCGGGTCGGCGGTGACCACGTAGGCCACGTGGTCCACGCCCGAGATGGCCGCCGCCACCACGGATCCCACCACGGTGACCTTGGCGACGTCGTTGGTGGTGGTGTTGACGATGTCCACCCAGGACTTGCCGACCTCGGCGGCCAGCAGGCGCGTCTCGCGCCGGTCGGCGGCCAGCAGATCGGCGGGTCCCGTGAGCGTCTGGCCGTCCACGGGCGTGTCCTGGCCTGCGGCGAGGATGCCCAGGGCGGACCTGGACGGGTAGGCGAGGTACAGGCTCGTGCCGGTGGGGTGGGCGATGTCGGTGGCAGCCGCGGGCAGCTGCGGCAGCATGGCGGTCTCGAGCGTCTTGACGTTCACCCGCTCGAGGTTCACGCCGCCGTCACCGAGGTACAGGGTGCCGATGTCGGTGAACGCGAGATGCCTCGACCCCGCGTTCACCGCCGTCGGCGGCAGGATGACCTGCTGGCCGAGCAGGTCGATCTCGTTGAGCACCGTGCCCGTCTCGCCCGGCGACGTGGCGTAGAGATCGCCCGAGCGCTCGGCAAGGACCGGACCGGCGGCCGGCATCGCCAGGAGGACGACGACGGCCGTGACGATCAGGGCGCGCAGGAGACGGGTCATGGTGATCACAGGCTTCCTTTGGGGAATCGGTTGCCCGGGGCTAGCGCTTGAGGTTGACGAGCTCCTGGAGCATCTCGTCCGACGTGGTGATCACGCGGCCGTTCGCCTGGAAGCCGCGCTGGGCGGTGATCATCCCGGTGAACTGGGTGGCGAGGTCCACGTTGGACATCTCGAGGGAGCCGGTGGTGACGGTGCCGCGGCCACCCTGGCCGGGCAGCCCGATCGAGGCGTCGCCCGAGGCGGACGAGGCGCCGAACAGGTTCTGGCCCTGGCGGAGGAGGCCGCCCGGGTTCACGAAGGCGCCCATGGCGATCTGGCCCAGGAGCTGGGTCTGGCCATTGCTGAACACGCCCGTGATGTCGCCGCCGGAGCCGATCGTGAACGTGACCAGCGATCCGGAGGAGAAGCCGTCCGACGACCCGTTGAGCGCGGACGTTCCCTGGTACTGCGTCATCGACGCGAGGTCGATCGGCAGGGACACGGGGCTCGTGGCGCCGTTGGTCAGGTCGATGCTGATCGGCGAGCCGGTCGCGGTGGCGTAGGTGCCGTCGGCGCCGAAGGAGAGGGTGCCGGTGGAGGTCGTGCTGGTGCCGGTGTCGGCGGCATCGGCGGCGGCGGCCCAGTCCCAGCTGTTGCTGGCGGTCTTGGTGAAGGTCACCTTGATCGAGTGGCGGATGCCCAGCGAGTCGTACACGTTGAGCGTCGTGGACGTGGTGGCGCCGGCAAGGGCGGAGGCGTCGAGGTTGCCGCTGATCGTGGACGCGGACGTGGCGAGGGCCGTGGTGCGGGTGCCGATCGGGATCACGACGTCAACCGGGGACGTCGTGGTGTCGAGGGCGCCCGCGGAGTTGGCGACCCAGCCCTGGACCTTGAGGCCCGAGGCGGCGTTGAGCAGGTTGCCGCCGAGGCCGATGTCGAAGGCGCCATCGCGCGTGTAGTAGTCGCGCTGGCCGTCCGAGAGGACGAAGAACCCGTCGCCCTGGATCGCCATGTCGGTCAGGCGGCCCGTGGACTGGAGGTTGCCCTGGGCCTGCAGGACATCGATGCCGGCGACGGTCATGCCGAGGCCGACCTGGGCCGGATTGATCGAGCCGAGACCACCCTGCGGCGCTGAGGCGCCACGGAAGGACTGGGAGAGGATGTCCTGGAAGTTCACGCGGCCGGACTTGAAGCCGACCGTATTGACGTTGGCGATGTTGTTGCCGATCACGTCCATCATCACCTGATGGCCGCGGAGGCCTGAGATCGCCGAGAACATCGAGCGCAGCATCTGTACGTGTCTCCTGGTTCGGTAGGAGGCTGGGGGTGGACGTTGTCGGCCGTCCGCGGTGCGGTCGGCCTCGGCCTGCTAGGTCGTGGCCGACGAGGGGGCGCTGGTGGACTTCGGGCCCGAGAGGACCTGGGTGACGTCCTCGGTCGCGACGATCGCGCCGCCCTCGAGAACCAGCAGCACCCCGGAGCTGTCCTGGACGATGCGATCGACGACGCCGCTGGCAGGCAGGCCCTTCGTGTCGGTCCCGATGACCTGGTCGCCGATGAGCGCCGAGGCCTGGGCGAGTTGCGTGCCGCCTAGGGCTTTGTCGAGCTTCTCGAGGCTCGAGATCATCGTGAACTGGGCTAGCTGCGTGAGCATCTCCTTGTTGTTCATGGGCTCGGTGGGATCCTGGTTCTGGAGCTGGGTGAGGAACAGCTGCAGGAAGTCGTCGGCGTTCATCCCGAACGCGTCGGCGATGTTCCCCGAGTTGCTGACGGTGGTGACCCCGTTGGCGGTGCTGCGGCTGGCCGCAGGGGTGACGGCTGGGGTCCTGGCCAGGCCGGTGGCGGCGGCGAGGCGGGCGATGTCGATCGACATGGCGACTCCTGGTCAGGCCCGCACGTCGAGTGCGGAGCCGGAACGGGCGGCGGCGGGCACGGCGGCGGCACGCGCCGTCGTGATGGATCCGGGACGCCGCTCACGTCCGCGGGGGCTGGTGTCGGGCTGGCCGCTGCTGCCATCGCGCCCGAAGGCGAAGGCCGGCAGATCATCGCCACGGCGGTCGCCGGGCTGCTGGTGGTGGCCGGTGGCGGGCTGGCCGTGCTGGCCGGCTCCCGACCCGGTATGGGCGTCCGCGCCGGAAGGCCGCGTCGCAGCCTCGGCACGGATGCGGAGATCGACACCGGCGGGGAGGGTGGTCCCGGCGGCCATGGCCCGCTGGAGGGCCGCGTTGAGCTCCGACGCGGCGGCAGGGTCGGCCACCACGATCTCGGCGCGGATGGTCTCGCCCGGCCGGGCGGCCACGAGGATGCGGATCGTGCCCAGGATCGGGTCCTCGATCCGGCTCTCGAGACCCGGGACGCCACCGCCGACGGTGATCTTGACCCGGTCGAGGGCCTCGGCGATCACGCGGTCTGCCGCGGACGCGGCGGCCGGACCGCCGGCTGGGGCAACACCGGTGGCCGGGGCGGCGTCGCCGGCCGGGGCGCTGGCGACCGCTGCCGCGACCATCGCCTCACCGCCGGATGCGGTGGCGGCAGCGGTCGCC
>JBAXFC010000270.1:0-5541 GCA_037140135.1 Chloroflexota bacterium | reverse complement strand
CCGGTCCGCCGTCCACCCGCCACGAGCGCCCCGCCTTCGCCGGTCCGCCGTCCACCCGCCACGAGCGCCCCGCCTTCGCCGGTCCGCCGTCCACGTCCAGCCGTCCGTTGGGGCCCGCTCGTACCGTCCCGGCCATGCCCCGGTCCCGACAACTCGGGACCAGTGGCCCACGGTTTCTATATGCCATAAGCATATAGATACCCAGAGCACATCAACACATGCGCATCCCCGCACGAGTGAAGAACCCCTGATGAGCGACACGCTGAACCTGGTCATCTTCTCCGGCACCGCGGACAAGCTGCACGCGGCGGCCACGCTGGCCGCGGGCGCGGCCGCGATGGGCCAGCCCGTGAACATCCTGCTGCAGTACTGGGGGCTGGACGCGTTCCGCAAGGACCGCGTGGACGAGAGCCACGGCCTCGCCTGGGACGCGATGGCTGATGGGGCCAGCCGGCCGGTCCAGGGGACGAAGTCAATCCAGTGGCTCGACACCTTCCGGATGGCCAAGGAGCTGGGCGAGATGACCATCTTCGCGTGCTCCGGCTCGCTCGAGGTCCTCGGGCTCGACGTCAAGGAGCTCGATCCGATCATCGACCAGCCGGCCGGCATCGCGTCGTTCCTGCTGGCCGCCGACGGCGGCCAGATCGTCTTCATCTAGGGAGGCTGCACCCATGTCAGAGGGCGAGAAGCTCGTGTTCATGGTCACCCACGGCCCCGGGGACGCGGAGCTCGCGACCATCCCGTTCGTGATGGCCGCCGCCGCGCTCGCATCGGACGTCGCGGTGGTCATGGGCTTCCAGGGCGCCGGCGTGGAGCTGGTCAAGGCCGGCATCGCCGAGACCGTCGCGGCACCGGAGTTCCCGCCGCTGGCCAAGCTGCTCGGCGACGTCCGCGACCTCGGCGGCCGGCTGCTGGTCTGCAGCCCCTGCCTCAAGAGCCGCGGGATCGCACCGGCCGACCTCGTGGAGGGCGCAGAGATCGTTGCCGCCGGCCGCTTCATCGCCGAGATCACGTCCGCCACCAACTCGCTGACCTACTAGGAGGTTCCCGCACCATGACCGTCTCGCCCGCCGAGCTCGAAGTCCTCACCGCCGACAAGATCGTGGACGCCCGCGGCACCGCCTGCCCCGGCCCGCTCCTCGAGGCCAGGAAGGGCATGGCCGGCGTCCCGATGGGCTCCACCATCGAGATCTGGTCCACGGACCCCGCCACCAAGGCCGACATCAGCGCCTGGTCCACCAAGGTTGGTCACGACTTCCTCGGCGTCCTCGAGGCCGACGGCTACGACCGCGTCTTCGTGGTCAAGCACAAGTAGGCACCCCGCCCCAACCAGTCGCGACGCCACCAGGCCGGCGGCGTCGCGACGACCCACACCCCGGAGCAGCGAGCGCGCCGATGACCGCATCCATCGCCGCCGAGCCCGCAGGCGCCACGGAGACGTTCGTCCCGCGGATCCTCGTGTTCTCGACGAACACCATCTCCGACCCCGGCATCGACCTTGCCGGGTCCGCCCACTTCCACTACTCGGCCGGTGTCAACGTCATCGGGCTCCCGTGCACCAGCGGCATCCGCCCGTCCTGGATCCTGCACGCGTTCGAGTCGGGCTTCGACGGGGTGTTCATCGCCACCGACGGCGAGGAGTGCTCCTACCTGCACGACTGCGCCAAGCGCTCCAACAAGATCGTCCAGACCGCCCAGAAGACGCTCAAGGAGCATGGCATGGACGCCGGCCGCATCCGGGTCGCGGCGATCTGCTCGGTCTGCGCCGAGCCCTTCACCAAGCACATGCAGAACTTCTCCGCGGCGCTCGTGGCCATGGGCCCGGCGAAGGCGAAGGCGGGTTGACCGAGATGACCGACACGATCGACACCTGCGCCACCGCGGACCGGGCCGCCGCGCTCGACTACGACGTCCTCGTCGTGGGCGCCGGCATCGGCGGCATGGAGTCCGCCCTCAAGCTCGGCGACATGGGCTACAAGGTCCTGCTCGTGGAGAAGGAGGCCAGCGTCGGCGGGAAGATGATCCTGCTGTCCAAGGTCTTCCCCACGCTCGACTGCGCCTCGTGCATCTCGACGCCCAAGATGGCGTCCACGATCCACCATGCGAACATCACGCCGATGACCTACGGGCGCGTGGACCAGGTCACCAGGACGGCCGACGGCACGTTCCGCGCCACCGTGACCCAGAAGGCCCGGTTCGTGGACATCGATGCCTGCACCGGCTGCCAGAAGTGCGAGACCGCCTGCACGGTCGCGGTGCCCGACCAGTTCAACGCGGACCTGGTCGCCCGCCGTGCAGCGCACATCACCTTCCCCCAGGCCGTCCCCAAGAAGGCCGTCATCGACCGCCAGGGCTCATCGCCCTGCTCGTTCGCGTGCCCGGCCGGCATCCAGGCACACGGCTACGTGTCCCTGATCCGAAGCGGTCTCGACGAGGAGGCCTACCGCCTCGTCCTCGACGCGACGCCGCTTGTGGGCACGCTCGGACGCGCCTGCTACGCCCCGTGCGAGGGCGACTGCACCCGCGGGTCCCTCGAGGCCACGCTGCCCATCCGCCGCCTCAAGCGCTTCGTCTCCGACGCCCACGACGCGTCAGGCAGGGGCAACGGCGTCGAGCGGCCGGCAGCCAACGGCAAGCGGGTCGCCATCGTGGGTTCCGGGCCCACCGGCCTCACCGCCGCCTGGCAGCTCGCGCGCCTCGGCTACGCGGTGAAGATCTTCGAGGCGGCCCCGGTCGCCGGCGGCTTCCTGCGCCTGGGCATCCCGTCCTACCGCCTGCCCGAGGCGGTGGTGGAGCGGGACATCGAGAACGTCACGGGCCTCGGCGTGGAGATCGCCACCTCGTCCCCGGTCGCCGATCCGGCCGCCCTCAAGGACGACGGCTTCGACGCCGTCATCGTCGCCACCGGCACCCACCGCTCCGCGCCCCTGGGCGTGCCCGGTGAGGACCGCCTGGGCGTCATGGGCGGCACCGACTTCCTGCGCCGGGTCAAGCTGGGCCACGCGCCGCAGCTGGCCGGCCGCAAGGTCGTGGTCGTCGGCGGCGGCAACGTCGCCATGGACGCGGCCCGCACCGCACGCCGCCTGGGCGCCGCATCGGTGACGGTGGCCTACCGTCGCAGTCGCGCCGAGATGCCGGCCCACCACGTGGAATCCGTGGACGCGGAGAAGGAGGGGGTCCTGTTCCGCCTCCTCGTCGCGCCGGCCGAGGTCATGGGCGACGCCGCCGGCGCGGTCGCGGGCCTCCGGTGCCAGGAGATGCAGCTGCTTGACGCGGACGCCTCCGGCCGCCGCGCCGTGGCGCCGGTCCCCGGTGTCCTCACCACCATCGAGGCCGACGTGATCATCGCGGCCATCGGCATGACCGCGGACACGACCGCCTTCGGCAGCCGGATGGCCGTCCTGGCGAACGGCCGGCTCGACGCCGACCGGGCCACCTGCCAGACCGCCGTCGCCCACGTCTTCGCCGCCGGCGATGCCGTGAACGGCCCGACGGACATCACCCGCGCGGTGGGGGAGGGCCGCAAGGCCGCCCACCAGGTGGACACCTGGCTCAACGGCCGCCCGTTCGACGGCTGGGACGACCGCCTGCCCGTCGTGGACAAGCAGGCCGTGCTGGCCCGCCAGAAGGCCTACGGCTTCACGGCTCCGACGCCGGACGGCATGGACCTGGTGCCGGCCCCGGCCGACTTCCGGGAGATCGAGGCGCCGCTCACCGAGGCCGAGGCCCGGCGCTCGTCCGGCCGCTGCCTCGACTGCGCCACCTGCTCCGAATGTGGCGAGTGCGTCTCGCACTGCCCGGTGGACGGGTGCATCGACCTGCGGGCGCGCGACGAGACCCGCGAGATCCGGGTGGGGGCCGTGGTGGTCTCCACCGGCTTCAAGCTCTTCCCGGCGGACCTCAAGCCCCAGTACGGGTACGGCGTCCACAAGAACGTCATCACCGGCATGCAGATGGACCGCCTCCTGGCGCCCACCCGGCCGTTCAACACGATCCTGCGGCCGGGCGACGGCAAGGTGCCCGAGCGGATCGCCTACGTCCTGTGCACCGGGTCGCGCGACGAGACCGTCGGCAACCCGCTCTGCTCGCGATTCTGCTGCATGTACTCGATCAAGCAGAACCAGCTGCTCATGGGCGCCCTGCCGGTGGCGGACATCACCGTCCACTACATGGACATCCGGGCTCCCGGCAAGCGCTACGACGAGTTCTACGAGCAGGCCAAGGCGATGGGCGCGAACTACGTCAAGGGACGGGTCGCGGACATCACCGAGACGCCCGCGGGCGATCTCATCCTGACCTACGAGGACATCGAGAACGGCGGCGCCATCACCAGGACCGAGTACGACCTGGTCGTGCTCGCGGTGGGCGTGCAGCCCAACTCGGACGCGGAGCAGCTGTTCAACGTGGGCGAGCTCGCCCTCGACGAATGGAAGTACGTGGCCGAGCCGGAGGAGGACGTGAACCCGGGCGCGACCAGCATCCCCGGCGTCTTCGTGGCCGGAGCGGCCTCGGGCGCCAAGGACATCGCGGACTCCATCGTCCACGCGGGGGCGGCAGCGGCCCAGGTCGCCGCCCACCTCGAGCGCACGAGGACCGCCCTTCCGCAGATCGCGATGGTGACGGCATGAGCGACGCGACCCTCACCCGGGACGCCCGGGACGCCCGGGACGCCGTGGACGGCGGGCGCCGGATCGGCGTCTACGTCTGCCACTGCGGCGGCAACATCAGCGACTACGTCGATGTCGAGAAGGTCATCACGGACATCTCGGCGTCGGGCGACGTGATCGTGTCGCGGACCACGATGTTCGCCTGCTCGGACGCCTCCCAGCAGGAGATCGAGGCCGACATCCGGGCCAACGACCTCGACGGTCTCGTCGTCGCGTCGTGCTCGCCCAAGCTCCACACGTACACGTTCCGCGGCGTTGCCGCGCGGGCGGGCCTGAACCCGTACGAGTACACGCAGGTCAACATCCGAGAGCAGTGCTCGTGGGTCCACGGTGACGACCCCGCGGGTGCGACGGCCAAGGCCACAGCGCTCGTGAGCGCCGGCATCGGGCGGACGCGCAACACCGTCCCGCTCGAGCCGATGATCGTGGACACGATCCCGCACACGCTGGTCATCGGCGCCGGCATCTCCGGCCTCCGCGCCGCCATCGGCCTCGCCGACATCGGCCTGCGGGTCACCCTGGTCGAGCGCGAGCTCGTCCTCGGTGGCTGGGTGGGCACGCTGGGGTCGATGTTCCCGCACGACAAGGACGGCCGGGCGCTCATCGAGGGCCTGGTCGCCGAGGTGAAGCGCCGCCCGGCGATCACCGTCCTCACCGGCGCCGAGGTCGTCGGCAAGGCCGGCAGCTTCGGCAACTACCGGGTCTCGGTCCGCGTCGGCGGCGAGGGGGCGGGTGCCATCGAGGTGGCCGTCGGCTCGATCATCGTCGCCACGGGCTTCGAGAGCTACGCGCCCGGTGACGGGGAGCTCGGCTTCGGCCTTCCCGGCGTCCTGACCCTGCCCCAGTTCAAGTCGATGGTGGACGAGGCCAAGGG
>JBAXFC010000269.1:0-5555 GCA_037140135.1 Chloroflexota bacterium | reverse complement strand
ACAGTCAGGTTTCGGGCCCTGCGGGCCGACGCCGGGTCCAGGCGGGGCCACCGGGGTGCGAGAGCCGGACCGACAGTCAGGTTTCGGGTCCCGGCGGGCGGGATCACCATGCCAAACGCCGTTGAGCCGGTCGATCGCGCGTCCCCGGAGCCGCTCGAGGGTCGGATCGGCCTGCTTCGTGAAGAACGCATTCCACCGCGCCGCACCCCGCCCCGCCGGCTGGACAAAGGCGAGAGCGAAGAGGTCGCGATCACATCGTC
Organism: Chloroflexota bacterium; assembly: GCA_037140135.1. Classification (GTDB taxonomy): domain Bacteria; phylum Chloroflexota; class Limnocylindria; order Limnocylindrales; family CSP1-4; genus CAIXZV01. The sequence continues at coordinate 5,295 of JBAXFC010000269.1, read as the reverse complement.
GCCCGGCGACGCGCTGCCACGCTCCGGTTGTCAGCCCTCGAGCGGCTCCTCGTTCGAAGGATCCGCGAGCACGCCGTCGGTCTGGGCGGCCCGATAGGCATCGAGGCGCTCCGCCAGCCCCGGATCGGACAGGGCCAGGATCGCGACCGCGAGGAGCGCCGCGTTGTCGGCGTTGCCGATGGCGACCGTCGCAACCGGGATGCCGCGCGGCATCTGCACGATCGAGAGCAGCGAGTCCAGCCCGCCGAGGTGCTGGGTGGGGATCGGCACGCCGATGACCGGCAGGCTCGTCTTGGCGGCCAGCATCCCGGGCAGGTGGGCGGCGCCGCCGGCTCCCGCGACGATCACCCGGATCCCGCGGGCCCGCGCCGTCTCGGCGTAGCGGAACAGGTGGTCCGGCGTGCGATGCGCGGACACGACACGCAGCTCGCACGGCACGCCCAGCCCCTCGAGGACCGCGACAGCCTTCTCGAGCACCGGGAAGTCGGACCGGCTCCCGCCGACGATCCCCACGACCGGATTCGACTCGCCCACGGTTGCGTCAGTCCTCCCAGCGGAGCGCGGCACGCGCCCGGCGCGCGCGCTCGAGCGCATCGTCAACGTCCCAGCCGACGACCGTCACGTGACCCATCTTGCGCCGCTCGAAGACCCGGCGCTTGCCGTAGACGTGCACCTTGGCCGCCGGATCCCCGAGCGCCAGATCGAGTCCGATGAGCCGCGCGTCCCGATCCGGGCCCGTGCCCAGCAGGTTGACCATCGCCGCCGCCCCGTGCGGCGCCACGGACCCGAGTGGCAGCCCCAGGATCGCCCGCAGGTGCTGCTCGAACTGGGACGTCATCGCCCCCTCGATCGTCCAGTGCCCGCTGTTGTGCACCCGCGGCGCCAGCTCGTTGATCATCAGCCCGCCACCTTCGAGCTGGAACAGCTCGGCCGTCACCAGGCCCACCATGTCCAGGCCCCGGGCGATGCTGTCCGCGATCTCCGACGCGTCATACGCGACCGCTGGATGGACCGGCGCAGGGGCCACGCTCTCGGCGAGGATCCCGGCGTCGTGCACGTTGCGCGCGATCGGGAAGGCGAGCGAGCGCCCGTCGCGGCCGCGCGCGGAGACCACCGAGAGCTCGGCCGCAAACGGGATCTCCGACTCGGCAAGGAGCGGCCGGCCCTCGCCGCCAAGGGAGGCGACCGCGGCCGCCACGCCGTCCGGCGAGACCACCCGGGCCTGGCTCCGCCCGTCGTAGCCGCCCAGCGGCAGCTTGAGCCGGAACGGATAGCCCAGCGCGTCGCCGGCCTCGAGCGCCTCCTCGATGGACGCGGTCTCGCGCCAGGGCGCCGTCCACTCCCCGATCTCGCGGATGAAGCGCCGCTCGGCGAGCCGGTCCTGGGTCGCCCGCAGGGCGGCGAGGCCGGGCCGCAGGGGTGCCAGCTCCGCGGCCGCGGCCGCAGCCTCCAGGCCCACGTGCTCCAGCTCGTACGTGACCACGTCGCTGCGGGCCGCCAGCCGCCGGGCGGCCTCCACGTCGTCGTACCGGCCCACGATGATCTCGTCCGCGACGGCCGCCGTCGGACAGAAGGGATCCGGATCGAGCGCGATCAGCCGGTAGCCCATCGCCCGCGCTGCGAAACCGAGCATCCGGCCCAGCTGCCCACCCCCGAGCACGCCGATCGTGGAGCCGGGCTGCAGGGGCTCCACCGCGTCCGCGGGCCCGCGGCGGATCCCGAGGCGGTGGATGGCGTTGACCACGAAGTCCGACTTGTTGACCGTGTACAGCTCGATGGGCTTGCGGCCGGCAGCCGCATCGGCAACGAGGCGCTCCTTGGCGTCGGCGTAGGCATCGCGCAGCACCGGGTCGACGCGCAGGGCATCGCGGAAGGCGACGAGCTCGGGCAGCTCACGGCGGGCCGGCGGCATCACGTGGAGGTGGATCCGGTACGGCGTTCCGTCGACATCCACGCAGCCCGTGAGCATCGGCCGGGTCGGCGGGAAGGGCGCGATGCCCGTCTGCCGCCCGAACCCGAGCGAGAGCAGGGTGTCGGTCACGGCGGGGATGTCGTCCGGCGACGCCTCCATCCCGAGGTCCACGATGTTCTTGCCGGGCAGACCGGGCACCGCGGAGCTGCCCACGTGCTCCACGACCACGCCCGGCCACGCCGATGCGACGAGGCGCGCCACGTCACGGGCGACCTCCGCGGTCCGCGGGTCCCACGGGTGGAACGCGGCGGGCCGGAGCTCGTACGGTCGGATCGGCAGGAGCGACATCGCGGGCCAGTGTAGGCGAGCCCGGGCCCGCGAGCCGCAGCCGCGAGCCGCAGCCGCGAGCCGGAGCCCCGAGCCGCGCTGCTATCCTCCGGCCATGCTCGGTGCACCCGGTCCATACGGCACGACCGCGCCGCGGATCCTCATCGTCGATGACGACCCGAACCTGCTGGTGATCCTCGCCGAGCAGTTGCGGGCGGACGGGTACGAGATCCAGACGGCCCGTGATGGCGAGGAGGCGCTCCGCCGCCTGACGCAGGCGTGGCCGGACCTCCTGATCATCGACATGCTGATGCCAAGGATGGATGGGCTGACGCTGGCGCGAGAGGTGAAGGCCCGCGCCGACCTCCCCATCATCGTGCTCTCCGCCATCGACACCGCGGACTCGAAGGCCGAGGTGCTCGAGGAGGTCGCCGAGGACTTCATCACCAAGCCGTACCACTACCCGGAGCTCCGGGCGCGGATCACCCGCGTGCTCAAGCGGCTCGGCGACCGGGTGCCCCGCCAGCGCCTCATCCTGGGCCCTGACCTGGCCCTGGAGCTGCACCGGCGCGAGGCCGAGGTCGCCGGCCGGAGCGTGAGCCTCACGCCCACCGAGTCGCGCCTGCTGTACGCGCTCGCCGCGAACCTCGGCCAGACGGTGACGACGGAGACGCTGCTCGCGCGCGGCTGGGCCGAGACCGAGGACGCGGATCCGTCCTACGTCTGGGTCACGATGCGCCGCCTCCGCCAGAAGGTGGAGGTGGACCCCAACAAGCCGGTCCACCTGCTGACCGTGCGCGGGATCGGCTACCGCCTCATCAGTGCTGCGGAGCCGGACCGCCCGTGATCCGGCCGCCGGACGCCGCGGACGGGACGGCATCGCGCGCGGATCCCGACAACGAGGCGGGCGCCCCTGCAGACGACAGTGACGGCCGGCAGGGTCTCGGTTTCCGGGCACGCCTGACCCTCGGCCTCATCGCCGCCTCGGTGCTGCCGGTGGCCGGCTTCGGCATGGTGGCCATCCTCGTGAGCGGCGTCGGCGACGGGCCGGACACCACCCTGGTCCGCTTTCTCCTGCTCGCAGTCGCGGTGACCGTCGTGTTCGCCGTGCTTCTTGCAACCGTCGTCGCGTCGAGCCTCGGCGCCCCCCTGCGCGAGATCGAGCGGTCCGTGGAGCGGGTTGCGGCGGGTGACCTGGGCACCCCCCTGCGGCTCGCGGGCGACGATGAGCTCTCCCGCCTCGCCGAGAGCCACAACCGCCTTGCCCGCGATCTTGCGCGGCGCAACGGGGAACTGCGCCGCATCCTCGACTCCCTCGCCTCGGTGACCCTGGAGGAGCGGCCGGACGAGATCGCCCGACGGGCGGCGACGGTCGCCACGGAGACGTTCGGCATGATCTCCTGCGCGTTCCTGCTGGTGGACCCGCGCGAGATCCCCACCCGGGAGCCAGTCCCCGGCGAAGCGGTTCCCGTGCGCGTGGTGATGACCGCGGGTGGCACGCCGATCGGCGTCGCCGCCGGCTCGCTGCCGGCCACGCGGCGCTGGGAGCGCGCCGACGAGGACCTGCTCGAGCTGTTCGTGATCGAGATCGCGAGCGCCATCCGCAACGCCCAGCTCTACGCCCGCGTCGAGGACCAGAACCGCCGCCTGCGCGAGCTCGATGCGGCCAAGGACGACTTCCTGCGGGGCGTCAGCCACAACCTGCAGACCCCCCTCGCAAGCATCCGCGGCTATGCCGGCCGCCTGGCCGCAGAACGCCCGGATCCGCGGCTCGGGATCATCACCGAGCAATCCGACCGCCTGTCCCGGATGGTCCGCCAGCTGCTCACCGTCAGCAGGATCGAGTCCGGCGCCCTCCGCTCCCGCCAGGAGGTGTTCAACGCCGCCGCCCGGGTGCGCCGGACATGGGAGGCGCTGGGCATGGCCGATGTGCCCTTCGCCATCGACGACCGGTCGCTGGGCTGGCTGGCGCTGGGCGACCCCGACCAGCTCGACCAGGTCCTGTGGGCGCTGCTGGACAACGCCGTGACCTACGGCGGCCGGACGGCCATCGAGGTCGCCGTGACCGTGGAGCCGGCGGAACAGCACCTGGGGATCGCGATCACGGACCATGGCCCCGGCATCCCCGAAGCCGATCGCGGAAGGCTCTTCGGACGCTTCGAACGAGGAGCGGACCGGCCCAGCGGCGAAGGGTCCGGCCTCGGGCTCTACGTCTCGCGCGAGCTCTGCCGGGCGATGGGCGGCGAGCTCGAGCTTGCGGCGACCCCGGCCGGCATCGACCACGGACCCGCCGGCGGAGCGACCTTTGTGGTCCGCCTGCCTGCCGAGGCTCCCGAGGAGACGTAGTCCTTCGTCTACTACATTTGTAGGAGACGAAGGACCCGCAGTGTAAGTAGCTCGGTAAGGTTGACGCGGGATAGTCCTACCAGACAGCGGCCGCTCGGGGTCCCGCTGCTTCGGGGGTCTCATCCGTGGAAGACGGTCCGCACGCTCGCCACCGACGGCACCTGCCGGGCGCGCTGGCAGTCGTGGCACGTGCGTTCCATGTGGCGCCGGCATCGCTGCGCGACGGGCGCAGCAGCGCCCAGTCCCTCGTCGAGTTCACACTCGTGCTGCCCATCCTGCTGCTCATCGTGCTCGGGGCGCTGGACTTGGGTCGGGCGTACGTGATGACGATCTCGATGCAGAGCGCCGTCAAGGAGGGCGCGATGTACGGCGCCCGGAACCCGGTCTGCGACACCCCGGCGGCGGACTCCGCCTGCGCCGACCCCTCCAATGTCGCCGCCCGGGTGACGCGCGAGTTGGGCGCCATCGGATCGCCGGTCATCACCTCCCGCTGCTACGTCCCGGCGACGGCGGACTTCAGCGGCAGCGGCAAGTCCCTGGCAACGTGCAGCGACGGCGACCTGTACCGGGTCAGCGTGACAGCCACGTTCAGCCTCATCACGCCCGTGATCAGCTTCCTGGTGGGCAACTCGTTCAGCCTCTCGGCGGATGCCACGTCGGTGGTGATCACCAGCTTCTCCACGTCGGGCAGCCCCATCGACCCGGGTTCC
>JBAXFC010000268.1:0-5568 GCA_037140135.1 Chloroflexota bacterium | reverse complement strand
GCACCATCGCTCCGCTGCGGATGCTGGTGGTCATCGATGCCCCCATCGAGGCGGTCTGGGCGCTCGTCGCCGACATCGGGCTCCAGCCGGAGTGGATGCACGAGATGCGCAACGTGCGGGTCGATCCGCCGGGTCCGGCGCGCCTCGGCACCCGCGGCGAGGCCACCGTCCGCGTCCTCGGGATCTCGGTCACCGATGTCGTGGAGGTCACCGCCGTCGAGCCGCCCCACCGCTTCGCGATCCGCCATGCCGGCCCCTTCGCGGGCCACGGCGAGATCACGCTCGAGGCGGGCGCCGACGGTTCCACCACGATCGTCCGCTGGGAGGAGCTCCTCGTCCCGCCCCTTCTGCCGGACCTCGGCGCGCTCGTCCAGGCGCCGGTCCTGCAGGGGATCTTCCAGGCCGACCTCCAGCGCCTCAAGGGGCTGGCGGAGACCGGCTCGGCGGACTGAACGCGCTCGTGCAGGTCCACCTGGTCGACGCCACCTACGAGCTCTTCCGGGCCCACTTCTCCCCGCGCCCGCCGGTCCGCGGCCGTGACGGGGTGATCCTCTCGGGCGTCAGCGGCCTCGTGGGGCAGCTGTGCGTCCTGCTGCGCGACCAGGGCGCCACGCACGTCGGCTGCGCCACCGACCAGGTGATCCGGTCCTTCCGCAACGACCTGTACCCAGGCTACAAGACGGGCGACGGCGTAGACCCGGAGCTGCTCGCGCAGTTCCCGGTGGCGGAGGAGGCCATCGAGGCGCTGGGGCTGGTGCTCTGGCCGATGGTGGAGTTCGAGGCGGACGACGCGATCGCCACGGCAGCCGAACGGTTCGCGGCCGACCCGCGCGTGGAGCGGGTCCTGGTGTGCACGCCGGACAAGGATCTCGCGGCCTGCGTGCGCGGCGAGCGGGTCGTGCTCTGGGACCGCCGCCGCGACCAGGTCTACGACGAGGCGGGTGTGCGTGCCAAGTGGGGCGTGCCGCCGTCCGGCGTGGCCGACCGGCTGGCGCTGGTGGGCGATGCCGCGGACGGGTTCCCGGGCCTGCCCGGGTTCGGCGAGAAGTCGGCGTCCGCGATCATCGCCCGGTACGGGCGGCTGGAGGACGTGCCCGCGGATGTCGGCGACTGGGACGTGCCGGGCCTGCGGGGAGCGCCGGCGCTCGCGGCGACGCTCCAGGAGCGGATGGCCGATGCGCTGCTGTTCCGTGACCTGGCCACGCTGCGCACGACGGCGGACGGGGTGCCGGTCCCGCAGCAGGATGTCGAGGAGCTGCGCTGGGAAGGCGCGGACCGCGCGCGGTGGACCGCGTTCTGCGATCGGTGGGGGCTGGACCGCCTGCGGGAGCGGCCGCACCGCTGGATCGGCGAAGGCTGACCTCGCGGGCGGGGGCGCGCACACTCGGCGAGGGCCGGCGGCTCGCGCTGACGGTCCGGGCGCCGCAACCGATATGCCGGCCGACGACCCGACTCCAGTCCCCTACCCGTGCGAGAGCCGGAGCAGCTCCGCGTGGTGCGCTGCCGGCGCCGCGACCAGGCCGAACGCCCGGGTCGCCTTGTCCACGTCGAACCAGGAACCGCCGGCCGTGTCGGTGACCACCGCCCCACCGCGTTCCGCGATCAGGCCCGCCGCCGCCACGTCCCAGGCGGACATGCCGCCGGACTGGATGAAGGCGTCGAAGCGGCCGTTGGCGACGTAGGCGAGGGCCAGCGCCGCCGACCCCGTGTTGCGCGATGCGCGGATCGCCCGGCGGACGGCCCGAGCCCGGGTGGCCACCGCGCGCCCGCCGAGGGCCAGCGACACCACGAAGTCGTTGAGGTCGTCCTTGCGCGAGGCGTGGATGGGGCGGTCGCCGAGCATGGCGGGGCCGTCCGCGGTGGCCCAGAACGTCTCGCCCCGCATCGGGTCCACGACCGCACCCACGGCCGGCCGGCCGTCCACGACCAGGCCCACCGAGACGCAGAAGTACGGGATCCCGTTCGCGTAGTTCACCGTGCCGTCCACCGGGTCCACGATCCAGGTCCGGCCGGTGGCCAGCGCTCGGGCCACGGCGGCCGCTCCGTCGTGCGCGCCCTTCCCGTGGTGGGCACCGGACTCCTCGGCCAGGATCCCGTCCGAGGGGAAGCGGGCGCGGATGGCACCCAGGACCAGCGCTTCCGAGAGGTGGTCCACCTCGGTCACGACGTCCTTGGCGGACTTGTAGTCGATGGTCTCCACGTGCTCGTAGCGCTCGAGGAGGAGGCGGCCGGCCTCCTCGGCGATGGCCCGCGCGAAGGCGGCGTCCTCGGCGAACCGGGACGTGGCGTGGGCAGGCTCCCGGTCGGCGGCCACGGCGGGCCTAGAGCCCCGTCTCGAAGATCCGGATGTCGGACAGGCCCGCCGCGTGGCCGTCCCCGCGCGTGTGCTTGAGCGCGTCCTTCGCGCCCAGCGCGTCGAGGTCCGCGGGGAAGCGGGCCACCATCTCCAGCACCACCTTGCGGATCCGGTCCGCGTTCTGGTTGAAGACCGCGAGCACGTCGTGCGCGGTGACCGCGCTGGTGCCCTCGAGGACGCCTGCGTCGTAGTCCGTGATCAGCGCGATGTTGACCACCGCCATGCCCAGCTCCCGGCACAGGTAGGCCTCCGGGTACTGGGTCATGTTGATGACCTCCCAGCCCGCGTCGGAGAACCACTTGCTCTCGGCCTTGGTGGAGAACCGGGGGCCCGAGATGACGACCACGGTGCCGCCGTCGTGGACGGTGATCCCGTGCTCGCGGATCACCTCGAGCGCGATCCGGCGCAGCTCCGGGTCGTAGATCTCGGCCGAGGAGACATGGGAGACGATGGGCCCGTCGAAGAAGGTGTCGGCGCGGCCGCTGGTCCGGTCCACGAACTGGTCGCTGACGACGAAGTGGCCGGGCTCCACGGCGAGCTGGAGCGAGCCCGCGGCGCAGGGGCTGATGACCGCCTTCACGCCCAGCGAGCGCATCGCCCAGACGTTGGCGCGGTAGTTGACCTTGTGCGGCGGGATCGAGTGGCTGCGTCCGTGGCGCGGCAGGAAGGCGACCTTGCGGCCGGCGACCGTGGCCAGGAAGAAGGAGTCGGACGGCGGGCCGTAGGGGGTGTCGATCTTCGCCTCGCGCACGTCCTCAAGCAGGGAGTAGAACCCCGAGCCACCGAAGATGCCGATCTCTGCCAGGTCCGCCACGTGCTGCCTCCTACGCCGATGCCGGCTGCCATTGTCCCATGGGCCGACGAGCCGGGCGGGAGGGCTGGTCTCGGGCGAACGCTTGGGGGACGGGTCAGCGGATCCAGGCGAAGCCGTCGAGGTCAACGCGCGCGTGACCGGCCGTGCCGAGCACACGGATGACGATGGTGTGCCGGGCGGCGACGGCCCATTCCTTCGCGAAGACCACGACGCGCGCCCTGCTGGCAAGCGCGTGGAGGTTGACGACGCCGGCGTCGTGACCGTCCACGAACACCCGCGCCTGCCCGCGACCCGGCCCCACGGCGCCGACCCAGGCGAAGGCGCGGGCCGTGACCGTGATCGACGCGGTGGCTCCGCGGTCCGTGGAATACCGGGTCCCGCCTGCCCACCAGGCCGGCGAGAGGGCGTGGACCCAGCGGCCGGTTCGGACGATCGAGGCATCACCCTCCTGGGCGGTGCGCACGACCAGCTGGCTGCCCGTCTGCCACGACGACACGTTGCCCGCCAGGTCCACCGCGGCCAGCTTGAACCGGTAGGTATGGCCCGGGGCCAGGCGGCGGATGACGGCCGTGGTGGCCCCGGCACTGGTCGAGGGACCCCACAGCCCGTCCGTGGCCACCTCCAGCCGGTACCCGGCGACGCCGCTGATCGCGTCGGTGGCGGCGGGCCAGGAGACCCGGAACGGCAGGCCGGCGGACGTCGCCGCCCCGCCACCTGCCGGCACCACCGTCGGGACCGCTGCGACCGGCGGCGTCTTGTCCGCATACCAGTCCCGCGACGCGGGGGTGGCATCGGCGAGGCCGTTGGCGCCGACGGCGCGCACGAGGAACGTCTCGATCCCCGAGTGGTTCGTGATCAGCGCCTGCGGGCTGCTGCAGGCGAACCAGACGTTGGACTCCTCGTACCGGCACTGGAACGTGGCGGCCGGATCGGGCGATGAGAACGTCGTGGAGGCCGAGAACCACCCGGTGACGATGGGCGTCGCATCCATCACCGTCTCCGGACGCCCGCCCGCGATGCCGACCAGGTCGTAGGTGTCCGCGGACGCCTGCACGTCCGGGGAGGCGGGCGTGAACGCCGCCGCGTACGCGTGGGATCCCGGAGACGCGGTCACCACCGCGTCGAGGTGCGGGTTGGCGCCGCTGACCGGGGACGAGGCGAGCACGGCATCGGTCACCACGTCACGGATCTCCAGCGTGCCCCCGTCGAGCGGGGCGCCCGTGGTCAGTGCGGCGCGCAGCGTGATGGTGTCGCCGACGGCGGCGCCGTCGTCCGTCGTGGGGTCCAGCGAGAGCGAGGTGGCCGTGCCCACGGTGACGTCCTGCGGGGTCGCTGTGGTACCGATGTAGCCATAGCCCGTCTCGGTCCAGGCGGTGACCGTGTGGGCCCCGGGCGTCATCATCGGGTGGAACGTGTAGACCTTGCGATCCGGTCCGGTGAGGGTCTGGTCCGTGGGTCCCCACATGCCGTAGCCGTCGAGGTCGGCGCCCCAGAGCGAGACCTCGGGCGGGGCGATCGTGAAGGTGACGGTGCCCTCGGCCGGCCCGAACTCGGGCGCCGTGACCGAGAGGGAGACCGCGGACCGGACCAGGCCGAAGGCGACCAGCCGGACATGGCGCGAGCCGCGCGGCGTCCCGTCGGGGATCTCGAGGGCGGCGAACCGGTTGCCCCAGGCGGCCGGGCTCGCCGTGACCGACACCGTGCAGCTCTCCCCCACCGCCAGCTCCTGGCCGGAGCAGGTGTCGGCGGCGATGTCGAACTCGGTGGGGCTGGCGCCGGTGATGGCCGCCGTGCCCGGCGTGGTGGGGGCGTCCCCGATGTTGGTGAAGGTCATCGTCTGCGGTTCGGATGTCGTGCCCACCTCGACGAGGCCCCACAGGAGCGGGTCGCCGGCCTGGTCGAGCGCGACGACCGGGCGCGCGGACCCGTACCGGATCGACCCGGCCATGACCGCGGCGCCGCACAGCAGGCGGAAGTCCGCATCGAGCAGCGACAGGTCGCCCTCGGCCGTGAACGCCACGTCCACCACGGTGAAGGTGCCGCCGGTGGCGATGCACGAGTACATCCGCGAGACCGATGCGCAGATCGATCCGCACGGGCCGTTCACGGGCGCCGGGACCGTGTAGGTGCCCGTGGTGATCTCCTGCCCCGGCGTCGTGAGCATGACGCCCCATGATCCGTCGTCCACGCCGACCGTGTCCCGGGCGCCCGCCCCGCCGCCGTACCCGATGAGGGACGATGATGGCGTGCTGGTCCGGGTGTGCCAGTCGATGCTGTCGAGCGCGAACGGGATGCCGCCCCGGTCCACGTCCACCGCGAGCGAGGTGGCAGGTGACGTGGCGAGCGTCAGGTCAAGGCTGGCGACGATAGCTGGCCGGTGCTCCATTACCTTTGGCCG
>JBAXFC010000267.1:0-5590 GCA_037140135.1 Chloroflexota bacterium | reverse complement strand
GCAAGCGGCAGGGCGGGGACGACGACGCCCGCCGTCGCGTCCACGAGCAGGGCCACGGAACGGCGATCGGTGTGGGCGAGGACAAGCTGGTCCGAGGGGTGGACGGCGCGGGCCGGACAGCCGAAACGGGCCCGCATGTCGATCACCGGCAGCACGGAGCCTGCGATGTCCACCACGCCCAGCACGATGGAGGGAGCACCCGGAAGCGGCGTGATCGCGACAGACCGAAGGACGCGCTGGACGCGCCGAAGCGGCAACGCGAACTGCTGCGTCTCCAGCTCGAAGACGAGCACTGCCGCGTCGGTCCCGAGCGGGTCCGCGGCCGTGTTGATGCGAGTCACCGTCCAGCGTCTGGTGACGGACCCCCGGGACCGGCACCGCACCCGACCGTACCATCGGGCAACCCGGCCCGCAAGCCCGCGGCCCGCAGGGATCGGCCCGCACATCGCCGTAGGGCGTCGCCTGCATCCGAAGCCGTCGCCCTCGCGATGCTCGACGACGCCGTCAGGAAGCGCGGCGCGATGGCCACCTCGCGCGCGGGCGCGGTGCCGCGTGCCTGGGGCACGGCCCCAGCGCTAGCGAACCTCGAACGTGGCCTCGGGGTACCCGGCAGGGTCCAGCGTGCCGGCGCCCTTGAGGTACCGGTCGAAGAAGGCCACCAGGTTGTCGGTGATGATCTGCATCCCGCGCTCGCCGTCGATGGGGCCCTTGAGGCCCAGCGCTGGGGCCAGTGGCGACAGCAGCGGCAGCATCGTGAAGTCCAGGTGGCTCGTCCCCGCGATCGTGATCTTCGTGTTGTCGCCGGTTCCCGCCGCGAGCAGCGTGTCCAGCAGCGCGTTGTTCGTGGGCGTTGACCAGGTCTCGCTCATCATCGCGAGGTAGGGCTGCCGCAGGCCCGTCCCGATGACCGGCTGGGGCACGGGCCCCAGCCACGGGTCCATCCCCAGCGCCGCCTTGCACCGGGGGTCCGCGGCGCACATCACGACCGTCGCCCCGCCGCCGGTGGAGTGCCCGTAGACCCCCACGCGGGTGAGGTCCATCCTGCCGGCCAGCTGGCTGTGGATCGCACCCGAGTTGATCAGCTCCAGCTGGTCGAGCGTGAAGCGCAGGTCCGCCGCGTAGGTCGCCTCGAGCTGCGTGGTTGCCGCCTGGAACACATCGGCAGGCGCGTCGACGGGCACGGCCACCGGGTTGTTGAGCGCGACCTGGCCGTCGGTGAACGCGGTCACCATGGCGCCGTAGGTGTGGTCGATGGCAACCGCGATGTAGCCGCGGCTCGCGAGCGCCTCGCTCTGGTTGAGGTTGATCGAGCGGAAGCCGTTCCAGCCGTGCGAGTAGAGGACGACCGGATAGGGGGCGCCGGCGGGATCGGAGGGCGCGTCGGGGTAGTCGTTGGTCTTGACCAGGCTCGCATGGTCCAGGAAGAACCCCGGCAGGCCGAGGTAGGCCGCGATGTGGGGGCCCACGATGTCGAGGTGGTCCATCCACGGCGCCGTCGTCGCTCCCGGCACCGCCGAGGCCGGGTACCAGATCTGCACCATCACCTTGCGCAGGTCATCGGGCGCCTGGGTGTAGGCCTCCAGGCGCGATGGGTCCGTCCACTCGAAGGTGATCGTGCCGATCCTGTCCGGCCCGCCCGGCGCGGGCAGGTGCGGGACGGGGAACAGGACCGGCGGCGCGCTGGCGACCACGAGCACGACCACCGAGGCTCCGGCCGCGGCCCAGCGCCGGCGGCTCGAGGGGCGCCTGCCGGTGGCCGTGGCGGGCCGTGCCCCGGCGCCTGCCGGCCGGCGCAGCCGCCGCACGACCTCGAGCGCCGCCAGGATGACGACCACGGCGTACAGCGGCACCATCTGCCAGCGGTACCCCTCCAGCACCAGCTGCGCCGGCACGGTGGCGAGCGCCACAACCGGCAGCCAGCGCCGCCATCGCAGGTTGGGCGCAACCGCGTACACCGCGAGGACCGCCACGATCAGCCATTCGAAGTTCCGCATCGCCCCATCTTCGCCGGGGCGGGGCGCGTCCGCACGCCGGAGGGAACAGGCACGGGCCCGGGCAGGCGCAATGCCTGTGGTCCCGATCGGTCCACGTGCCGCGCCCGGGCCGAATGGCCCGGCGGTCGGGATGGGTTGAGGGCGTATGGTTCGCCCACGTGAGCCACCGGCGCCCTGGCGAAGTGATCACACGGCCGTCACGCCCGCCGTCCGCGATGCCCGCTGAGCACCCACCCGCTGAGCACCCACCCGGAGGACCGACATGGAGCGGTCGCCACACCTGACACCGCCTGACCGCGGGGGGGAACCGGCGCTCGGCGCCGTTCCCGATCGGGCGATCGTCGATACCGCGACCGACGCGATCGTGACCGCCCGTGACGACGGGACGATCGTCGCCTGGAACCCGGCCGCGGCGCGGATGTTCGGCTACGAGGCGGCAGATGCCATCGGCCGGCCCGTGTCGATCCTCATGCCGGAAGACCACGCCCAGGGCCACCACGACGGGATGGAGCGGTTCCGCGCGACCGCGGACCGGCACGTGGTCGGCAGCATCGTCGAGGTCTCCGGGCGCCACATGGATGGGACCACGTTCCCGCTGGAGCTGTCGCTGTCCGAGTGGGAGACGCCCGACGCCCACTTCGCGACGGCGATCATCCGCGATGCCACCAGGCGCACGTCGGCGGATGAGCAGCTGCGTGAGAGCGAGGCCAAGTACCGCGCCCTCATCGAGACGACCGGGACCGGATACCTCGTGCTCGACTGGCGGGGCCGTGTCGTTGACGCGAACAACGAGTACCTGCGGCTGAGCGGCCACCGGACCCTCGACGAGATCCTGGGCCGAAGCGTGGTGGAGTGGACCGCCGAGCACGATCTCCAGAGGAACACGGACGCCGTCGCGCAGTGCGGCAGGGACGGCTCCATCAGGGACCTCGTCATCGACTACGTCGATTCCGAGGGGCGGATCACGCCGGTCGAGATCAGCGCCACGGTTGTCGGCACCGGCGAATCGACTCGCATCCTCTCCATCTGCCGCGACGTCACCCAGCGCAAGGCGGCCGAGCTGGCGCTCCAGACGCTCCAGTTGAAGGTGGGCTCACAGGACCTCTACTCCGTCCTCGTGGAGATGTCGTCCGAGGGCTTCTGGCTCCTGGACCGGTCGTTCAACACGCTCTTCGTGAACACCGCAACGGAGGCGATGCTGGGGTACACGAAGGCGGAGATGCTGGGCCGGAGCTGGTACGACTTCGGCGATCCCGCATGGGTGGCGCGGGCGCAGGAGCTCGAGAAGCGACGTGAGGCCGGGGTCAACGAGCCCCATCCCTTCCTGTTCGTCCGCAAGGACGGGACGAAGGTGCTGACGCGGATCGCCACCACGGCCCTGTACGACGCGGATGGGACGTTCGACGGTGCGCTGGGTGTCCTGAGCGATATCGGCCGGCAGCAGGAGGCGGAGGCTGCACTCAGGGTCAAGGACATGCTCGACTCCATCGCGACGTCGTCCGGGTTCGGGATGAGCCTGGTGAACCCGGATCACACCCTGGCGTGGGCCAACGGGCTGCTGGCGACGTGGTTCGGCGAAACCGAGATCGTGGGACGGAACTGCTTCGAGGTGTTCGAGGGCAGGGACTCGATCTGCCCCGGATGCCCCGCGCTGGTGACGCTCAAGACGGGCGAGGTCGCCGTCGTGGAGCATGCCGGGATCACCACCTCGGCGGGAACCGGCCGCTCCATCTCCATGACCACGTCGCCCATCCGTGGCGCGAGCGGCCAGGTCCTCCAGGTCGTGGAGATCGCCCAGGACGTCACCGAGCGCAACCGCGCCGGCGCCTCGTTGCGCGCGAGCGAGGAGCGCTACCGAACGCTGTTCGAGTCGGCGTCCGACGCGGTGTTCGTGATCGACACAGCAACAACCCGGATCCTCGATGCCAACAGCGCGGCATCGGCGCTGTACGGCTACGACCACGATGAACTCCTGGCCCTCAACAGCACCGACCTGTCGGCAGAGCCCGAGGAGACGTCCCGGCGCACCCACGCCGCGGGTGCAAGCCCAGACCAGGACCTCGGGGTCCCGCGCCGCCTGCACCGCCGGGACGATGGAACCGTCTTCCCCGTCGAGATCAGCGCCCGCATGATCGAGTGGGGGGAGCAGCGCGTTCTCCTCGTCGCCTGCCGCGATGTCACCGGGCGCGAGGCGGCGGAGGCGGCGATCCGCCAGATGGCGCTCCTGCTGGACGTTGCTCCCAACTCGATCACCGTCCACGGCCTCGACGGGCGCTTCCTGTACGCCAACCCCAGCACGTTCGAGATGCACGGCTACAGCCGCGACGAGTTCATGGCGCTCAACCTTGCGCACGTGGACGCGACCGCGGATGCCACCCTGGTCCCGGCCTGGATGGCGGAGCTGCGGGACCAGGGCGAGGCCGCCTTCGAGGCGGAGCATCGCCGGAAGGACGGATCCATCCTGCCCCTGGCGGTGACCGTCACACGCACCACCTGGGACGATCACGAGGCCATCCTCAGCGTGGCCACCGACATGACCGAGCGCAGGCAGGTCGAGGCGACGCTCGAGAGCAGCCGGGCCGAGCTCGCCGAGGCCCAGCGGATCGCCCATGTCGGGAGCTGGGCGCTTGATCCCGCCAGTGGCTCCGTCACCTGGTCCGACGAGATGCTGCGGATCTTCGGGTTCCCGCCCGGGAGCCCCGTCCCGCCGTTCGCCGAGCAGGCGCAATCCTTCACTCCCGAGTCGTTCGCCCGGGTGACCGGCTCGATCGAGGCAGCGATAGCCACCGGGGAGCCGTTCTCGACGGAGGACGACATCGTGCGCCCGGACGGGACCGCCCGCCGCGTGGCCGTTGACGGCGAGGCGGTCCGCGACGCCGCGGGCTCGATCACGGGGCTCCGCGGCACGGTCGCCGACGTCACCGAGCTGCGCGTTGCGCAAGCGAGGCTGGACCAGTCCCTCCGGGCCGAGATGGTCGGGAGGCTTGCGGGCGGGATCGCCCACGACTTCAACAACGTGCTCGCTGCGGTCGGCGGCTATGCCCAGCTTCTCGCCGCCAGCCTCCCTGCGGGCGACCCGCGGCTGGACGACGTGCGGGCCATCCAGGACGCGGGAGACCGGGCCGCCGCGCTCACCCGCCAGCTGCTGGCCTTCGGGCGTCGCCAGGCACTCCAGCCGACCGTCCTGGACCCGGGCGAGGTCGTCTCCGGACTCGCCCCGATGCTTCGGAGCCTCGTCCCTGCCAGCGTGGAGCTCGTCCTCCCGGCGGGTTCCACGGGAGCCCTGGTCCGGGTGGACCGGGCCGGCCTCGAGCAGGCGGTGGTCAACCTCGCCCTCAACGCCCGCGACGCGATGCCCGCCGGGGGCACCCTGACGGTCGAGACCCTGAGGGTTGCGATCGCGCCCGACGATCAGCGGCTTCGGTCGGCGGCCAGACCCGGCCCATTCGTGCAGATCACGGTCACCGACACCGGGACCGGGATCGACCCGGCGATCCTGCCGCACGTCTTCGAGCC
Organism: Chloroflexota bacterium; assembly: GCA_037140135.1. Taxonomy (GTDB): domain Bacteria; phylum Chloroflexota; class Limnocylindria; order Limnocylindrales; family CSP1-4; genus CAIXZV01. The sequence continues at coordinate 80 of JBAXFC010000267.1, read as the reverse complement.
GTTCCTCACGACCAAGGCATTCGGGAAGGGCAGCGGTCTCGGCCTCTCCAGCGTGGACGGGTTCATCGCACAGTCCGGGG
>JBAXFC010000266.1:0-5591 GCA_037140135.1 Chloroflexota bacterium | reverse complement strand
GCCGAGGCGCGGCTCGCGCGACGAACCGCTCGGCGCAGGAGGACCTGGTCGCGAGCGTCCGCGATCGCCAGCGCAGCGAGCGCGGCGATGGTGCGGGTCCACGAGAGCTCGCGCTCTCCGAACGCGCCCCGGCGGCCTCGGTCGTGCGGTCCCCGGGCAGCTTGCCGCCGGTCACCACGAACGCCTTCGCGATCCCCTGGTGCCAGAGGCTGACCGCGTGGTCCAGGCGCGCCTCGAAGACCGGCGAGGGCCTCCCGTCGTACTGGGCCGCGCCGAGCACCACGATGGCATCAGCCGGACGCTGCTCGTCCACGGAACCCTGCTGCCAGATCCGGAGCGAGGCCAGCCCGGCCGCGAGCGCGACCAGAAGACCACCGACGACGACGATGCGCACGATGTCGCGACCGATCGACCGGGTCAGGCCCCGTGACACTTCTTGTACTTCTGCCCCGACCCGCACCAGCAGGGATCGTTGCGTCCGATCCGGCCCCCGGACGGGGTGAAGCCGGGCCGCGTGGAGCCGCCGGTCAGCTTCGCGTCACCGGGCGTCTCGCGGGCACCCTTCATCGGGTCTGCAGGCAGGCCGCGGACGGCCGCCGGGTTCGGGCCCGCCTCGGGTCGCCGGAGCGCGGCAGCACCGCCGCTGAGCGGGGCCTTCGGCATGGGCGTCGCGGACGACGCAGGACCCGCGGTGCCGGCATCGGTCCAGGAGCCGCCATCGGCCGCCCCCGTGCCCTCCGCCGGTGCGGATCCCTCGTGAGCAGGCCCTGGGTGCACGGTTCCGTCCGGGTGGACGTGGCGCGCGGGCTGGCCGGGGCCCGGCAGCGGCACCGTCTCGGGCTCGCGCTTCACGGTGACCCGGAACATGGTGGTCGCCACCTGGCGCCGGATCAGGTCCCGCAACTCCTCGTAGAGGCGGAAGGCCTCCTTGCGGAACTCGTTGAGCGGGTCCTGCTGGGCGTAGCCCCGCAGGCCGATGCCGCGGCGCATGTCGTCGACCTCGGTGAGGTGCTCCACCCACAGGCTGTCGATGGTCCGCAGCAGGACGAAACGCTCGACCTGGCTCCAGACCTCCTCGCCGTGCTCGGTCATCCGCGCGTCGAGCCGCGACTCCACCAGCTCGCGCAGGTACTCCATGAGCCCCTCGCGCGTGGTGCCCGCGTCGTCGAGCGTCTCCTCCGACGTCTCCGGCCCGTCGAGGCCCATCGCGCGCAGCGCGGCCTCCAGCCCCTCGAGGTTCCACTCCGACGGCGACACACCGGACAGGAACGTGTCGCCCATCGCCTCGACCTCCTGGTCGAGGAAGTCGCGCACGGTCCCGGTCAGGTCCTCGTTGCGCAGGACCTTGTCGCGCTCCGCGTAGATCGTCTCGCGCTGCTTGTTGATGACGTCGTCGAACTCGACCACCCGCTTGCGGATGTCGAAGTTGAAGCCCTCGACCCGGGTCTGGGCGCTCTCGATCGTCTTGCTCACGAGCTTGGACTCGATCGCGACGTCATCCTCGAGTCCCAGGCGCTCCATGAGACCGGCCACGCGATCGGACGCGAACCGCTTCATGAGGTCGTCATCGAGCGAGAGGTAGAAGCGCGAGGAGCCCGGATCGCCCTGGCGGGCCGCCCGGCCCCGGAGCTGGTTGTCGATCCGGCGGCTCTCGTGGCGCTCGGTGCCGATGATGTGCAGGCCGCCCGCCTCCACGACCTTCTCGTGGTCCACGTCGGTGATCAGCTTCGCCTCGGCCAGCGCGGCGGCCGCCGTCTCGGCGTCCACCTCGGCCGGGTTCAGGTCCCGCTTGTGGAGGATGTCGGACGCCAGTCCCGCAGGGTCGCCGCCGAGCTTGATGTCGGTGCCGCGGCCGGCCATGTTGGTGGCGATCGTGACGGTGCCCGAGCGGCCTGCCTGCGCGACGACGCCGGACTCCCGCTCGTGCTGCTTCGCGTTGAGGGTCTCGTGCTTGATCCCTCGCCGCTTGAGGAGCGTGGACAGCACCTCGGACTTCTCGACGGACACGGTGCCCACGAGGACCGGGCGCCCGGCCTCGGTCATCTCGACGATCTCGTCGATGAGGGCGTTGAACTTCCCCGCCTCGTTCTTGAACACGAGGTCCGGGTAGTCCTCGCGGATCATCGGGCGGTGCGTCGGGATCGCCACCACCTCGAGGTTGTAGATCTTGTGGAACTCCTCGGCCTCGGTCATCGCCGTGCCGGTCATGCCGGCCAGCTTGTCGTAGAGGCGGAAGTAGTTCTGGAAGGTGATCGTGGCCAGGGTCTGGGACTCGCGCTGGACGCGCAGGCCCTCCTTGGCCTCGATCGCCTGGTGGAGGCCCTCGCTCCAGCGGCGCCCCGGCATCTTGCGGCCGGTGAACTCGTCCACGATGACGATCTCGCCGTCCTCGACGATGTAGTCACGGTCGCGCTTGTAGAGCGCGTGCGCCTTGAGCGCGGAGTCGAAGTGGCGGGCAAGGCGCGGGTCGGCGTCGTAGAGGTTCTCGACGCCGAGCAGCTGCTCGATCTTGGTGACGCCGTCCTCGGTGGGGCTGACGGCCTTGTCCTTGAGGTCGAGGAAGTAGTCGCCACCCTCCTCATCGCCCTCGGCGCGCTCCTTGAGGCGCGGCACGAGGCGGGCGAAGGTGAAGTACAGGTCCGCCGACTCCTCGGCCTGTCCCGAGATGATGAGCGGGGTCCGCGCCTCGTCGATGAGGATGTTGTCCACCTCGTCGACGATCGCGAAGGACCGCTCGCGCTGGACCCGCCCTTCGAGCGTGTCCACCATGTTGTCGCGCAGGTAGTCGAACCCGAACTCGTTGTTGGTGCCGTACGTGATGTCCGCGGCGTACGCCTCGCGCCGGGTGCACGGGCGCAGGTTCATCAACCGCTCGTCGGTCGTGGGGAAGCCGGGCTCGAACAGGTACGAGGTGTCGTGGGTGATGATGCCCACCGACAGCCCGAGGAAGTGGAAGGCCGGGCCCATCCACTGCGCGTCGCGCCGGGCGAGGTAGTCGTTCACGGTGACGACGTGGGCGCCGCGGCCGGTGAGGCCGTTGAGCACGGCGGCCAGGGTGGGGATGAAGGTCTTGCCCTCGCCCGTCCGCATCTCGGAGATCTTGCCCTGGTGCAGCACGAGGGCGCCCAGCAGCTGGACGTCGTACTGGCGCATGCCCATCGTGCGCTTCATGGCTTCGCGGCCCGCGGCGAACACCTCGGGGATGACGTCGTCGAGGGCCTTGCCCAGGCGCTCGTTCTCGCGCCTTCGGCGAGCCTTGCCCAGGTCGCGGCGGCGCTCGAGGTCCTGGTGCTCCAGCTCGTCCTCGGAGGGCTCCTCCGGGGTGGCGACCTCGAGGATGTCCGTTCGGATGATGTCGATCCGCTCGCGGATCTCCTCGTCGGACAGGGACTCGTACTCGCCCTCGAGGGCGTTGGTCTGGTCGATGAGCGGCTGGAGGCGGGTCAGCTCGCGGTCGTTGTTGTCGAAGAATCGGGCAAGAAAGCGCATGGCCGGGTGAGTATAGGGTGGCGGGCCCGCGAGGCCGTGTCGCGGCCGGGCCGCGGCGGTCCTACTTGAGGGTGATCACCTGGTCGTTGGTGATCGTGACGGTGCCCGATCCACCGTCGAGCCCCGGCATGGGGACCGGTGCCGGCATGGGTACGGCGATGCCGGGTTTGGCCCAGCCGCCGCCCCAGCTCCCGTTCCACGAGGCCGCCACGGTGCTCCCGTTGGGGAACAGCGCGGACGTGATCGCCGCCAGGCCGAAGACCACGGCGATGCCGAGTCCGAGCGTGCCCGAGACCACGAGGATCCGGTTCATCAGGGCAGGACCGAGGGATCGGGGATGGCGACCGGGGCCGGCACCGCGATGGGTGCGACGTCGATCGTGGCGCCTCCGGTGGTCGTTATCACGGCGGGCATCGCACCGGCGGCGTTGAAGCCCGGGGCGACGAGATTGCGCGACATCATGTTCATCCCGCTGCCGCCGGGGAGCAGCGCGCCCGTGGGGAACAGCGTGAAGGCCAGCGCGGCAAGGGCGAAGACGACGGCGCTGCCGCCTCCGAGAACACCGGAGAGGATCAGGAGTCGGTGCATGGTGCCCCTCGGACGCCGGTGAGGACCCCGTGGTTCCCGGGGCTTGGGGTCAGGGCGCGAAGTGCCAGAGCTGGACGGCGTAGCCGGCCACGATGAGCACGAACGTCAGCAGGGCGAGTCCGCCCCAGAGCGCGACGGAGCTGGCCGAGGAGGCCGGGTCCATCTCCGGGTTCTTGAGCTCCGGCAGCTGGCCGCCCTTGAGCGCGGCGCCCCAGCGGGAGCTCTTGAGCTCGCCGCGCCAGTTCTCGTCCGGTGCGTTCTTGACCTCGAGGCCGCCCTTCCCGTCGGGGCGGTGCAGCTGCAGGCTCATGGGTCTCCGGTGGTGGCGGGTGGTAGATGCCCGCCGGTGTGCTCAGCGCAGATGGTACGCCGTCATCGGCGCCCACGGCGACCGGTCAGGCCAGGCCGTCCTCCCAGAGGAGCATCTCCTGGGTGAAGGAGACCTCGCTGCTGAACAGGGCGCCGACGGACTCGCCGCGGTGGATCCGCTTGATCGCCTCGCCGATGAGCGGCGCGACGGAGAGGACCTTGATGCGCGGGATGTGCTTGTGGGCGGGCAGCGGGATCGTGTCCGTGATCACGACCTCCTGCAGGTTGGAGTTCGAGATCCGGTCGATGGCCGGGTCCGAGAGGACGCCGTGGGTTGCGCAGGCGTAGATGTCACGGGCGCCCTCCTTCTCGAGGGCGCGGGTGATCTCGATCAGGGTGCCGGCCGTGTCGATCTCGTCGTCGATGATGATCACGCGCCGGTCTCGGACCTCGCCGATGACGTTGATGACCTCCGCGCGGTCGAGGTTGCCGTGGCGGCGCTTCTCGACGATCGCGAGGGGAACGTCCAGGAGCTCGGCGAAGGCGCGGGCCCGCTTGGCGAAGCCGAGGTCGGTGACCACGACCGCATCCTCGAGGTGGCGGTCGAGGAAGTAGCGGCTGAGCATGTGGACGGCCGTGAGCTCGTCCACCGGGATGTTGAAGAAGCCCTGGATCTGGCCCTGGTGGAGATCCATGGTCAGCATCCGGTCCGCGCCGGCGACCGTGATCATGTCCGCGATCAGGCGGGCGGTGATCGGGACGCGCGGCTGGTCCTTCTTGTCGGAGCGGCCGTAGGCGTAGTACGGCACGACGGCCGTGATCCGCCCGGCGGACGCCCGCTTGAAGGCGTCGATCATGATCAGGAGCTCCATGATCGACTGGTTCACGGGCCGGCTGGTCGGCTGGACGAGGAAGATGTCCTTCTCGCGGACGTTGTCCAGGATGCGGACGAAGATGTTCTCGTTCGCGAACTCGAAGACCTCGGCGCGACCCGGCTCGGATCCCAGCCAGTGCGCGATCTTGCGCGCAAGCTCGGGGTTGGCGTTGCCGTTGTAGATCTCGTACTGGTCCGTGAGCACGCCGGCCTCCCGGTCGCCGAAGGCGGTCATCACGAGCGTTCCCCGGTCGTACCCGCCGGTCCGCCACCAGTGGGAGGGGGGCCGTCATTGTCGCCGATGGCACCCCGCTCTGCCAGCCCCAAACGG
>JBAXFC010000265.1:0-5597 GCA_037140135.1 Chloroflexota bacterium | reverse complement strand
GCCCCGAGGCGCCGTTCTCCGCGTTCCGGCCGGCGTCCACGTGGGCGATCTCCCGCCCGCCGACCGCAGCACCACCTCGATCGCCGCGCCGTTCGCCACGTGCAGCCGCGCCTCGTCCTGCGGCTGGGCGATCCGCTCCCCGACGGGCCGCGGCTGGAGCGGTACCGGGGCGCCACCCGGGAGCAGCGATCATGCGGTCACCGCGGCGGCGAGCGGCGGGGCCGTGACGGCACCACTCGGCGGCGGAGAAGCGTCGTCACCCCGGAGCAGACGACGGGCCCAGGCCTCGCGGCCTGGGCCCGTCCCCAGTTGCGGTTTCGCGACCCGTCAGTCGACGACGGTGTGGCTCTGCTCCCGCAGGAACTGCCCGACGTAGTACATCGACAGGCCGGACTTGCCGGTGGAGCCGGAGCCCTTCCAGCCACCGAACGCCTGGACGCCCGGCCACGCACCCGTGGTGGCGCCGGCGCGGCGGTTGACGTACAGGACGCCCGCGTGGATCCCTTCCAGGAAGCGGTCCACCTCGGCCGGGTCCTCCGAGTAGACGCCGGCCGTGAGTCCGTAGACGCCCGCGTTCGCGAGCTCGATCGCCTCATCGAGCGAGTCCACCGCGGCGACCGCGGTGAAGGGGGCGAACAGCTCGTCGTGGAACAGCCGGTGGGAGGCGGGCAGGCCCACAACGGTCGGCTCCACGTAGAAGCCGCGGGCCATGGCGCCGTCGGTGAGGTGCCCGCCGCCGGTGAAGACGGTGCCGTCACGCCGGGCCTCGGCGACCGCCTGCTGGTGGCGGTCCACGGCAGCCTTGTCGATCACCGGTCCGAGGAACGCATCGCGCGGCAGCGGGTCACCGACGACGAGCCTGGCGGTCTTGTCCACGAGGAGGCGGACCAGCTCGTCGTGGACGGGCTTCTCCACGTAGACGCGGCTGTTGGCGGAGCACTTCTGCCCGCCGAAGCCGAAGGCGGAACGCATGATCCCCTCGGCGGCCTCCTCGAGGTCCGCGTGCCGGGTCACGAGTGTCGCGTTCTTGCCGCCCATCTCCACGATGGCAGGGCGCGGGTAGTGGGTGGAGAAGTTGCGGAAGATGTCGAAGCCGACCTCGTAGGAGCCGGTGAAGACGATGCCGTCGGTCCCCTGGTTCTCCTGGATCTCCGCCCCGACGGTGCTGCCCGGGCCCATGACGAGGTTGAAGACGCCATCGGGAACACCGGCGTCGCGGTAGGCCTCGAGGATTGCGATCGCGGTCATCGCCGACGCCGAGGCCGGCTTGAAGACGACCGTGTTGCCGGCCATCATCGCTGCCGAGCTCGGACCCACGGCCAGCGCCATCGGGAAGTTGAACGGGCTGATGACTGCGAACACGCCGTGCGGCCGCAGGATCGACCGGGTGTGGACTGACGGGTCGCCCAGGTTGTCCATGTCGTGGTCGTAGAACGCGTTGTCCTCGGCGGTCTTCGCGTAGTAGCGGATGAGGTCGGCTGCCTCCTCCACCTCGCCCAGCGCCTCGATCCGGGTCTTGCCGACCTCGATCGCCATGAGCGCCGCGTACTCCATCTGGCGCTCGGAGATCAGCTCCGCGGCCGCCCGGAGGATCTCCAGCCGCCGCTCCCAGCCGAGACGGAACCAGGCCGGCTGCGCACGGCGTGCGGCCGCGACGGCATCCTGGACGTCCGCCCGGGTGCCCTTGGCGAAGGTGCCCAGCAGGATGTCCGTGTCGATCGGCGAGCGGATCTCGAACGCCCCGTCACCATCACGCCCGACGCCGTCGATGTAGTTGCGGTGATAGGCACCGAGCCGCGCCCGGGCCTTCGCAAGACCGGCCTCGTAGAGGGCGTGCAGCTCCTCGTTGTCGGCACGCAGGGTGGCGTACGTGATCTTCATGCGCGGGGCGCTGGTCACTCGGGGTCCTCCGGGGGTCGCTGGCCGATCTTGTGCCCGTGAGCGTACCGGCACGGAAGAACACCGGTCCAGCCACCCACCGCCCCTGTTGCGCGGCGCGGGCAGCGCCGCTCAGCCGCCCGAGAAGACCGGGGCGATGAGAACCCGGTCTCCGGGCTCGAGGACCTCGTCCCCGTCCACCGCCCAACCGTTGCGGGCGATGATCATCGGCCACGATGGATCGATCGCGAACCGCGCAAGGAGGTCCGCGATCGTCGTGCCGGGCTCGACGTCAAGCTCCCTGTGGCTGAAGCCGGCCCTCTGGGCGATCCCGCCCGTGAGCTTGAAGATGATCTGCATCGCGCTACCTGAGCGTCGCGTAGGCCTCCGCCTGTGCGGCCTCCTCCTTGAGCCCGAGGTTCTCGAGGGTCGCCCGGGTGGGCACACCGCGGTCGTCGTAGCCTCGGATGTCGTAGTAGTGGCCCAGGAGCTCGTCGTACTTGTCGCGATCGAGGTAGAGGCCCTTGATCGGCCCCTCGGTATCCGCGTTCGCGGGGTCGAACCAGACGCCCGGAACGTAGTCCGCCGTGCGGTCCGTCTCCGGGAACTCGCGCAGCCAGAAGAGCTTCATCAGCGCGTAGATCCGGTCCGAGATCGGCCAGAAGTCCTCGAGCGTCCAATCCTTGCCCGTGATCGTGTTGAAGTACTTGGGGTAGTTCTCCACGCCCCAGCCAAGCTCCACCCAGGGGAAGCGGCAGGTGACGATGGACTCGAACAGGCCGCCACGGATCCGCTGGAGATCGACGACCTTCTGGGCCTTGTCGCGACCGTACGAGCCGCGCTCGGTCTGGCGGACCTCGTACGTGATGATCCAGGACTCCTTGTGGTGGGCCCCGATGGGGCTCACACCGAAGGCCAGGGCCATGCCCGGGATGAACTTGCAGTTGTAGGCCGAGATCTCGAGGCCCTTGACCTGCATGGCGTAGGCCTCGGACCCGTGGCCGAACACCCGCGCGGCCCGCAGCGTGCCCTCGGCGAGCACATCGCCGATCCCCTCGCGGTGGGCGATCTGGCCCAGCACGCGCTTCATGCCCTCCGAGTCGCCGAAGCGGAGGTCGCCCTCGACGGCGCCCTGCTCGATGGCATCCGCGTAGAAGCCGAGGACATTGCCGGCCGAGATCGTGTCAAGGCCGTAGTCGTCGCACAGGTAGTTGAGCGAGGCCACCTGGGGCAGGTCATAGAGATCGAGGTTCGGGCCCAGGAGGCCGACTGGCTCGTAGTCGAGCTCCGACTCGCGACCCTCGTCGTCAAGGACGGCGATGCCGCAGCGCATCGTGCAGTTCGGGCAGCCGTAGGTCGCAACGCGAGCCGCGTTGGCCCGCTCGCCGTCCACCCGCCAGGCGTCCGGATGACTGGTGCCCCGGAAGTTGTGGACCGGCAGCGCCGCGACCTCGTTGCACCAGGGCAGGACACCGTCCGTCCCCTGGATGGACCACCCCTGCTCCTTGTCCCAGGCACGAACCTCCTTGAGGTCATCGCGGCCGAGGGCCTTCATCTCGGCCGGGAACGCCTGGGGGATCGGCTTGGAGCCCTTGATGACGATGGCCTTGAGGTGCTTGGAGCCCATGACCGCGCCCATGCCGGGCCGACCGCCGGAGCGGCCCTCAAGGCTGCGCACGGTGGCGTAGCGGACCATGTGCTCGCCCGCCTGGCCGATGTTGAGGACGCCCACGCCCTTGCCGTAGCGGGCGTAGATCCAGGCGTTTGTCGCGATCGTGCCCTGGCCCCAGACCTCGTCGGCGGGCAGGAACTCGACCCGGTCATCCTCGATCACCAGCATCGTCGGGGTCTCGGCCCGTCCCTCGACGATAAGGGCGTCGTAGCCCGCCTTGCGGATCTGGTCGGTGACCCGGGTGCCGAGGTTCCCGTCGCCGTAGCCGCCGGTGGCCGGCGACTTGGCCGCGACGATCGTCTTGCCGGTGTTCGGCGCGGGGATACCCGAGATCGGACCAACAGCCACGACCAGCTTGTTGTCCGGGCCGAGGGGATCGATACCGGGGGCGAGCTCGTCGTACAGGAACTTGACGGCGAAGCCTCGGCCACCGATCCACGTGGTGGCGAACTCCTCGGAGAAGGTGTCAACGCGGTGCGTGCGATCCGTCAGGTTGACCCTGAGGATCTGCCCGGTCCAACCAAACATCGTCAGCTCATCCTTGCACTGCCTGGGGCACCAGGCGCCGCCATGCTGCGGATCGCCACGCAGACGATCGCGTCGCAGGGTCGACACCAGCTCGTTGCAGGCAGTCTAGTGCGCTGTACCGGTCGGGCGGCAGGGCGCTCCGGCAGGGATCGGGCCATGACCTCCTGCCCGGGTGACAGCCCGCTCCCGACCACCTACCCTGCCCGTGTGCAGATCGTCGCCCGGTTCGCCCGACCGCTGCTGGCCGCCCTCCTCGTCGCGGGCGGCCTGTCCGGCGTCGGGCCCGCGGTGGCCGCCGCGGACTTCCCGGCCGGCTGGACCGCCTACCACACGTACGCCGAGATGAGCGCGGAGGTCGCCGCGGTCGCGGCCGCCCACCCCGACATCGTGCAGCGCTTCTCGATCGGGACGAGCTACAAGGGCCGCCAGCTCTGGGCGGCCAAGATCAGCGACAACGTGGCCACCGACGAGAACGAGCCCGAGGTCCTGTTCGACGGGCTCCACCATGCCGACGAGCACATGGGCCTCGAGATGACCCTCCACATCCTCCACTGGCTGGTGGACGGGTACGGGACGGACCCGCGGATCACCTCGATCGTCAACTCGCGCGAGATCTGGATCGTGTTCGCGGTCAACCCGGACGGCGCCGAGCAGGACATCGCCGGCGGCTCCTTCCATCGCTGGCGCAAGAACCGCCAGCCCAATGCCAACGGCAGCATCGGCACCGACCTCAACCGCAACTACGGCTACCGCTGGGGTGGGGGCGGCCGGACGTCGGCCAACCCGCTCGCGATCACCTACCGGGGACCGGCCGCCTTCTCGGCCCCGGAGACGCGGGCGATCCGCGACTTCCTCGCCAGCCGCGTCGTGAACGGCCGCCAGCAGATCCGCGCCTCCATCACGTTCCACGAGTCCGGACGCCTGGTGATGTGGCCGTACGGGTACACCAAGGCGGACGTGCCGCCGGACATGACGGCCCAAGACCACGCCGCGATGGCGGCGATCGGGCGACACATGGCCGCCACCAACGGCTACCACCCCGAGCAGGGCAGCGACCTGTACATCTCGTCCGGGACGCTGCGCGACTACGAGTACGGCACCTACCGGATCTTCGCCTACACGTTCGAGCTGTCGGCCGTGGCGTACCCGAGGAACGCGATGATCGAGCCGGAGACGGGCCGCAACCGGGAGGCGGTCCTGTGGCTCACCGAGCGCGCCGGCTGTCCGCTGGCCGTCCTGGGGGCGGCCGTTCGGGACGCCCGCTGCGGCGCCTTCGACGACGACCTCGAGGTGGCCCGCGGCTGGCAGGTCAACCCCGACGGAACGGACACGGCTCCCGCGTCCGGCCGCTGGGTCCGCGCCGACCCGGCGACGACCGTGGCCGGGGGCATCGTCCTCCAGCCGGGCACCGTCCCCTCCGGGCGCGCGGCCCTCGTGACCGGCGCCCCGGCCGGCCCCAGCGCCGCCGCCGACGACCTCGACGGCAGGACGACCGTCCGCTCAGCCCCGATCGTGGTGC
>JBAXFC010000264.1:0-5607 GCA_037140135.1 Chloroflexota bacterium | reverse complement strand
TTCCGCTGCGTCGAGGCCTGGTCGATGGTGGTGCCCTGGGTGGGCTTCCCGCTCTCCGAGCTCCTGAAGCGGGTCGAGCCCACCTCGCGCGCGAAGTACGTCGTGTTCCAGACCCTGCTCGACCCGGCGCAGATGCCCGGGCAGCGCAGCCGGGTCCTCGAGTGGCCCTACACCGAGGGGCTGCGCATCGACGAGGCCATGAACCCGCTCACGCTCCTCGCGGTCGGGCTCTACGGGCGGGTGCTTCCCGCCCAGAACGGCGCGCCGCTCCGGGTCATCACCCCGTGGAAGTACGGGTTCAAGGGGGCGAAGTCGATCGTCCGCATGCGCCTCGTCGAGGAGCAGCCCCGCACCACCTGGGCCATCATGGCCCCCACCGAGTACGGCTTCTACGGCAACGTGAACCCGGCGGTCGACCACCCGCGCTGGAGTCAGGCCAAGGAGCGGCGGCTGGGGGAGTTCTTCCGCCGGGACACCCTCCCGTTCAACGGTTACGCGGCCGAGGTCGCCGGGCTGTACGCCGGGCTCGACCCGAGGAAGCTCTACTGAAGCGCTGGCTCCGGCCGGCCGCCGTGGCCGTGCTGCTCCTGCCCGTCGCCAAGATCGGGTGGGACGCCGCGACCGGCGGGCTGGGGGCGAACCCCATCGAGGCGGTGCAGAACCGGCTCGGATTCTGGACGATCACCCTGCTCGCCCTGGCGCTCGTGCCCACGCCGGCCAACGACCTCCTCGGCGTGGCCTGGCCGCAGCGGCTGCGGCGCGTCCTCGGGGTGACCGCCTTCGGCTACGGGCTCGCGCACTTCCTCTTCTACGTGGGCGTCGACAAGTTCTTCGACTGGTCGACCATCTCGAAGGACCTGACGAAGCGGCCGTTCCTCATGGTGGGCTTCGCCGCGCTGCTCTGCCTCGCGCCGCTCGCCGTCACCTCGACCGACGGCTGGCTGCGGCGGCTGGGGTACCGACGCTGGAAGCTCCTCCACCGGCTGGTCTACGCGGCGGCGGCGCTGGCCGTGGTCCACTTCGCCTGGCGCGTGAAGGCCGATCCGACGAGGCCGCTCCTCTTCGGCGCGATCTTCGCGCTGCTCCTGCTCGCGCGGGTGCCCGGCTGGATCCGCGAGGCCCGGCGCTGAGCCGTCCCTCGCCCTACCGCTTCCGGGGCGCGGTGGGGTTGGGCGTGGGCGGCGCGATCCGGCGCAGCGTGTTCCGGTCGGTGTGCCGGAAGGTCTTCCGGCGCCCGGGAATCCGCAGCAGGGTCTCCTGCTCGTAGGAGAAGGTCCCGCTGCGCCCCAGCGTGACGGTGATGGACCACTCCACGGTCCGGTAGGCGTGCTCGAGGAACGGGTTCGAGCAGATGCCGTTCACCGTGCTGCCCCGCCTGGCGCGGACCGTGAACTTCCGGGCGCCGGCCCGGGCCTTCCCCGAGGCCATCGCCACCTGGCCTCGCGGGATGGCGAGGGTCTGGGTGACGGTCCCGGTGGCCGGCTCCCACAGCCAGTAGCCCACCTGGTCGTGGAAGGTCTGGACCTCGCCGGGCTTCACGATGTGGATGTGGTAGCGAAGCCCGTAGAGGAGCTGCGGGCCGTTGGTCTGGCCGTCGATGGGCTGGAGCTCGTAGCGCTCCACGTAGGCGTCGGTCTCGGTGCCCTCGGCCACCGGGTGATCGTCGGAACCCCTCGTGCCCTCCCAGATCCCGGCCATGCCGGCGAGGGGGCCGAGGTGGGCGAGGGTGTCGGGGTCGACTTCCGGCTCGGTGAAGATGTCCTTGGGGAATCGGGCCATGCGCCGATTCTAGCCCGCGCGGGTGGGGGGTGGCCCCGGGGTTCGACACGGCCGTCGTCACACGATCCGCAGCGCGCCGACGACGGTGATCCGCCGCTCACGCGAGAACGTCCGCGGCCGCGTCATCCCATCGCCGGACGGCGACGCGATCGAGACCGTCGCGAAGCCCTCGCCACCTTCGCCGAGGCCCGTGTAGTTGGGTCCGTTGGTGACGAAGATCGAGCAGTTCATCGCGCGCGCCATGCGCGTGATCGTCTCCACGTTGGTGGAGTGGATGGACGCGGTGTGGCGGAATCCGTGCTCGGAACGGACGGCGAGGTCGATGGCCGCGGCCACGTCGGGAACCCTGACCACCGGCAGCACCGGCATCATCTGCTCGGTCCAGACCAGCGGATGGTCCACCGGCACTTCGGCGACCAGCACGCGCGGCTCCACGGTGGGCCGGACGCCGATCTCGGCCAGCAGGCGCGCGGCATCACGCCCCACCCAGGCCGTGTTGATGTGCGCGGGCTTGCCGGGGACCAGCGTCCCGTCGGTGAAGATCACGCGCTCGAGGCGGCGCAGCTCGTGCTCCGCAAGCACGTAGGCGCCGCCTGCCGCCATCGCCCGGACCAGCCGGTCCGCGACCGACGCGATCGCGATCACCGTCTTCTCGTCCGTGCACACGATGTTGTTGTCGAAGCTCGCGCCCTTGACGATGTCGGCGCCGGCCTTCTCCACGTCGGCGGTCTCGTCCACCACGACGGGCGGGTTGCCGGGGCCGGCGGTGATCGCGCGCTTGTCGGTCCGCAGGGCCTCGCGGACGACGCCGGGACCGCCGGTGACCAGCAGCACGCGGATGTCGGGGTGCGTCATGAGCGCGCGGGCGCTCTCGATCGTGGGTTCCGCGACCGAGGTGATGAAGTTGGCCGGACCGCCGGCGCTCACGATGGCGCGGTGGACCAGGCGGACCGCGGCGTTCGAGGTCCGGCGCGCGGACGGGTGGGCGTTGAACACCACCGCGTTGCCGGCCGAGATGATCGAGATCGCGTTGTTGATGACCGTGGCCGCGGGGTTGGTCACGGGCGAGATCGAGCCCACCACGCCGAACGGCGCCCATTCGGTGAGCATCATCCCGTTGGCGCCCGAGACCGCGAGCACCTCGAGATCCTCGGGGCCCGGCGTCTTGGCGGCGACCAGGCGGTTCTTGGTGGTCTTGTCATCGACGCGCCCGAGGCCGGTCTCCTCCACCGCGAGCCGGGCCAGCGGCTCCGCCTGGTCGAGGGCGGCCGCACGGATCGCCGCGATCACGGCCTTGCGCAGATCGGGGTCGAGGCGGGTTGCGCGGAACGCAGCGGCGGCAGCGGCCACGGCATCGTCCAGGCGCGCGAAGACCCCGTCGCCGGTCTGGGTGGCGGCCGGTGCGGACAGCTCCGCAGCCACCGCCGCCTGGCGGGCGAGCTGCGGCCCGGGCTCGCCGTACCTGCGGCGGACCCGGTTGATGACGTCCTGGACTTCGCGCTCGTCGTACACGGCTACTTGCGGTAGACCTCCGAGCCGCCGACTTCCCACGTGTCCACGATCGCCATGACCACGGCGTCGCAGGGGCGGTCCTTCGTCGTCTCCGTCTGGCGGGCGGATGAGCCCGATGCGTACAGCACCACCTCGCCCACGCCCGCGCCCACGGCATCGGTCGCGACGATATAGCCGCCGGTGGGCTTGTTGTCCACGCCCAGCTGCGCCACGACGAGCAGGCGCCAACCCTCCATGAGGGGCTCCTTGTGGCTGGCCACCACGGTGCCCGCGATGCGTCCGAGAAGCATTCGTTGTTCTCCTGGCCGGTCCCGGGGACGGAGCAAGCCCGCCCCCGGTGAGGGTCCTGGACCGGACCAGCGGCGTCAGCCGCCGAGCTCGGCCTTCGCCTCTGCGGTGCGGCCGAGCGGCAGCACCGTGTCCACGTTGGCGTGCGGGCGCGCGATGACGTGGGTGGCCACGACCTCGCCGACCTTGGCGGCGGAGCGGGAGCCTGCCTCGACAGCGGCCTTCACGGCGGCGACGTCGCCGCGCACGATGGCGGTCACGTAGCCGCCACCCGTCTTCTCGTAGCCGACGAGGTCAACCTTGGCGGCCTTGACCATCGCGTCGGCTGCCTCGACCACCGCGGCGAACCCGCGGGCCTCGATCATGCCCAGTGCGTCTGCCATCGTCCGGACCCTCTCCGTTCTGTCGTGCTGCTCCGGCCGGCCGGGCGGCCGCCGGGTGGTGGTGGATCGGTTGCTATGCCTTGGCGTCGCGGCCGTCGAGGGCCTCGATCGCGGCCACGGCCGCGCGCCAGCCGACGTCGATGTCGGCTTCCTCGCCGCCGAGGTACACGCGGCCCATGGAGCCGAACGAGCGGACCTCGAGGATGTTGATGCTGGCGGCCTTCTCGGCCTCGTTGGCGGCCAGCGGCGCGTACGCGGCGGGCTCCATCTCGAGGACGTAGAGGCTCTGGCCGCCGAGGATCATGTGCCCGTGCCGGGTGCGGTTGATCAGCTGGGCCTGGTGGTCGTCGATGTTGCGGATGATCTGCGACGAGAGGATCCGCGGCTTGATGCGCGAGGACTCCTCGAGGCCAAGCTCCGAGAGGATCGCGGCGCCCGCGGCCCGGACCTCCGCCTGGGACGGGCTGTGGATCTCGAGCAGGCCGAAGAACCGCTCGATGATCTGCATGCCGGGCTTGACGTTCGTGCTCTTGAGCGCGATGTCGGTCAGGCGGTTGATCTCGATGCCCGGCGAGACCTCGATGTAGAGCGATGCGTCCCC
This sequence comes from Chloroflexota bacterium, assembly GCA_037140135.1. Taxonomy (GTDB): domain Bacteria; phylum Chloroflexota; class Limnocylindria; order Limnocylindrales; family CSP1-4; genus CAIXZV01. The sequence goes on along the minus strand of JBAXFC010000264.1, from coordinate 1,044 downwards.
GGGCAGCGGCAGGAAGCCCTGCGCCACGGTGCCGAGGAACGCGGCGTACTGCGCCTGGAGGCTGTCCAGGAAGCAGTAGGCCCGCAGGTCAATATTGGCCACTGGAAGCTCCCTCGCCGCTCACGATCTTGACGCCGGCCGATGCGCCGATCCGGGTGGCCCCGGCGGCGATCATCTCCTCCACGTCGTTCCTGGTCCGGATCCCGCCCGAGGCCTTGACGCCGATCCGCGGCCCGACCGCCTCGCGCATGAGCGCGACGTCGAACACGGTGGCGCCGCCCGAGGCATAGCCGGTGCTGGTCTTGACGAAGTCGGCCTTGGCCTCCTTGGCCAGGCGGCAGACGATCACCTTCTCCGGGTCCGTCAGGAGCGCGGTCTCGATGATCACCTTGTTGATGGCGCCCGCCTCGTGGCAGGCGTCCGAGACGGCGGCGATGTCGGCGCGCACGACGTCGTGCAGGCCGGATTTGAGCGCGCCGATGTTGATCACCATGTCGATCTCACGGGCGCCGTCGCGGATGACGCGCCGGGCCTCGTGGGCCTTGATCTCGGAGAGCGTGGCGCCGAACGGGAAGCCGATGACGGACGCCGTGGCGACGCCGCTCCCCTTGAGCTGCTGTGCGGCGCGGGCGACCCACGTCGGGTTGATGCACACGGATGCGAAGCCGAACGTCACGGCCTCGGCGCAGAGCTTGTCGATGTCGGCTGCGGTGGCGTCCGGCTTGAGCAGGGTGTGGTCGATGTACTTCGCGAGCGTCGCGGGCACGGAGCCCGCCTCGCCGCTGTAGCCGATGCGGCTGGCGCCGCTGCTCACGACCTCCTGGACCTTGGGCGCGCAGCGGGCCGCGCAGCCGCCGGAGCAGGTGGCGCAGCTGCCGGCCGCCTGGCCGTCGGTGCCGACCGGGCCGGACGCGGCGAGCGAGGCCATCACCTGGCGCGTGATCGCCTCGATGAGCTGGGCGCGGTCGTCGGGCGGGGCGGTCATCGGCGGGGTTCCTCTGCGGTGGGCGTTCGGTACTGCTGCTCGATCTGGGTGATCCTGGC
>JBAXFC010000263.1:0-5609 GCA_037140135.1 Chloroflexota bacterium | reverse complement strand
GGCCAACAGCCTGCGCGGCGCGGCCTACCTGACCGGCCGGACGGACGCCATCGTGATCGACGTCGGCGGCACCTCCACCGACATCGGCGTGCTGGTCGCGGGTTTCCCGCGCGAGTCCAGCCAGGACGTGGAGATCGGCGGCATCCGCACCAACTTCCGCATGCCCGACATCATCTCGATCGCCATCGGGGGCGGCACCGTCGTGCGCGACGGCCGCGTCGGCCCCGACTCGGTGGGGTACCGCATCCGGGCGGAGGGCCTCGCCTTCGGCGGCGGCGTGCCCACGCTCACCGATGCGGCGCTGCTCGCCGGGCGGGCGTCCGGGATCGGCAGGCCCAACCCCGCCGGGCACGAGGCGCGCCTGGCCGCCGGCCTCGTCCTGGCCGACGAGGCGATCGCCGAGGCCATCGACCGGGTGAAGACATCCCGCGCCGAGGTCCCGCTCATCGCCGTGGGCGGCGGCTCCATCCTGCTCGCGGACCATATCGCCGGCGCGTCTGAGGTCATCCGGCCCCACGATTACGACGTGGCCAACGCGATCGGCGCCGCCATCGCCGCCGTCAGCGGGACCGCTGAAGAGGTGGTCACGTTCCGTGCCCGCGGCCATGCCGAGGCCGTGGAGCAGCTGGCCGCCCGGGCCCGCGATGCGGCCATCGCCGCGGGTGCCGATCCCGCCCAGGTCGCGGTGGTGGAGGTCGAGGAGACCCCACTCACGTACCTCATGGAACCCGGCGCCCGGATCCGCGTGAAGGCGGCCGGCCCCCTCGCCACATCCTGATCATCCAACCCCCACCCCACCGACCGACACGTTCCCACCGGGAGAGGAGCAGCAACCGATGACCGAGACCGAGCGGACCTCGTCGTTCCGCCTGCGGGGCCTGGCCCTGCTTGCGGCCGGCGCCATGGCCTTCGCCGCCTGCGGCGGCTCGAGCGCAACGCCGGCCCCGTCCAGCGGCGGCACCACCGCGCCCGCCACCGAGGCCCCGGCGACGGACGCGCCCGCGACCGAGGCGCCCGCCACGGCTGCGGCGCCCACCGACGCCGTCTTCACGTACGCCTCGCACACCCAGATCGTCACCGACCTCGACCCCGCGACCTCGTACTCCAACGAGGTCATCGCGATGCACGACATCTACGAGTCGCTCACGCGCTACGACTCCGTGACCAAGACCGTCAAGCCGTCCCTCGCCGAGTCCTGGACCACGAGCGCCGACGGCACCGAGTGGACGTTCAAGCTCCGCTCCGGGGTGAGCTTCCACACCGGGCGCGCGATGGACGCCGCCGCCGCCAAGGCCGCCATCGAGCGGACCCAGACCCTGGGCCAGGGCGCGGGCTACATCTGGGGCGTGGTCAAGTCGATCGACGCGGTGGACGCGACGACGCTCAAGTTCACGCTCAGCTACCCGGCGCCGCTCGATCTCATCGCATCGGCCAACTACGCGGCCTACATCTACGACACCGAGGCCGCCGGCAAGGGCGCGACCGAGGATGCCCTCGTCGCCTGGTTCAAGGGCGGCAAGGATGCGGGCACCGGCCCCTACGCGATCAGCGCCTACAAGCCCGGCGACGAGTTCGAGCTCACGCTGGACCAGTACGCCGGCTACTGGGGCGGCTGGGATGGCGCGCACTACGCGCAGGTCCAGTTCCGCGTCGTCCCCGAGGTCACCACGGCAGCGCAGCTCGTGCAGGCCGGCGACGTGTCGTACGTGGACCGCCTGACCCCGCAGCTGACCGACAGCCTCCGCTCCGACCAGAACCTGAAGGTCGTGGAGACGCCCTCATTCCAGAACCTGGTCGCGCTGCTCAACACCGCGTCCGGCCCCCTGGCGGACCTCAACGTCCGTCAGGCGGTCGCCAAGGCGTTCGACGGCGCGGGCGTCGCCGGGGCCCTGGGCGGCTCGGTCGTCGCGGCCAAGGGCGTCATCCCGCAAGGCCTGATCGGCTACAACGACTCGCTCACCGGCACCGGCCTCGATATCGAGGGCGCGACCACGCTGCTCGCCAAGTCCGGCTACGGCCCGGGCGGCAAGCCGCTCACGATCACCGCGACCATCGTGTCCGGGGACACCGACCTCCAGCTGGTCACCACCAGCCTCAAGTCCGAGCTGGCCAAGCTCAACATCACGCTCGACGTGAAGGCGATGGAATGGCAGGCCCAGTGGGATCTCGCCAAGTCCACCGACACCGCCAAGCGCCAGGACGTGTTCCTGATGTACTGGTGGCCGGACTACGCCGATCCGTTCAGCTGGTTCATCAGCCTGTTCCACAGCGAGGACGCCCCCAACTTCAACCTCGCGTATTACAAGAACGCCACGATGGACAAGGCGATCGACGGCATCCAGGCCCTGACCGCCACCAACCGGGACCAGGCCTCCGCCCAGTACGTCACGATGCAGCAGCAGCTCATCGACGACGCCGTGGTGGTCACCCCGTACGTCCAGAACTACCAGCGGGTGCTCGATGCCACCGTCGCCGGCTTCGTGGACAACCCCGCCTACGCCCAGGTCGTCTTCGTCTACGACCTCCAGCCCGGCAGCTGACGTCACCATCCGGCCTGCCGGGCGGTCCTCGTGATCGCCCGGCGGGACGGACCTCCCCGGAAGGGACGATGCGCAGGCTCCTGATCCGTCGCGGACTCCAGTCGCTGCTGGTTGCGCTCGGTGTCGGGCTGCTCGCGTTCGTCATCACCAGGCTCCTCCCCGGCGACCCGGCCGCCACCTGGGCCGGCCCGCGCGCCACCGAGGCGCAGCTCGTCTCGGTGCGCATCCAGCTGGGCCTCGACCAGCCGCTCCCCGGCCATGTCTGGAGCTACATGTCCGACCTGGTCCGCGGCGACTGGGGCACCTCGATCCATACCCGTCAGCCGGTCCTGTCCGACGTGGCGGGACGGTTCATGACCAGCCTCGAGCTGGTCGGCCTCTCGATGCTGCTGGCCGGGCTGGTCGGCATCCCGCTGGGCGTCGCAGCCGCCCGCTGGCGCGGCAGGGCACCGGACTGGGGCGCCGGCCTCTCGTCCGCGCTGCTCGCGTCGGTGCCGGTCTTCTGGCTGGCCCTGGTCCTGCAGCTCGTCTTCGCGACCAGCCTCCACTGGCTGCCGGTGGCCGGACGCTGGGACCGCGGGCTCAACCACGCCGCCCAGGAGGCGGCCCGGACCCACATGGTGCTCGTGGACTCGATCCTCGCGGGCAACCCCGCGCTCTTCTGGAGCGGGCTCGCCCACCTGGTCCTGCCGGCGATCGTGATCGCGGCCTACCCGATCGCGCTGTTCGCACGCCTCACCCGCGCGGGCCTGCTCGAGACGATGGGCGAGGAGCACATCCGGATGGCCCGCGCGATCGGCTACCCGGAGCGGACGGTGATCTGGCGCTTCGCCCTGCGGCCGTCGATGGGCCCGGTGCTCTCCGCCCTCGCGCTGGTGTTCGGGTTCGCGCTGGGCAACACGTTCCTGGTCGAGAACCTGTTCAACTTCCAGGGCCTCGGCTCGTACGCGGTGGACTCCATCGCGGCCCTCGACGCCCCGGCGATCGCGGGGACCACCATCTTCGTGGCCCTCGCCTATCTGGTGGCCAACTTCCTCGTGGACATGGCGCGCCCGCTCATGGACCCGCGCCTCCGGGAGCCGGGACGATGAGCCGGGCCCGCGCCATCGGCCGGTACCTGCTCGCCCACCCGGGGCTGCTGGTCGCGCTCGCGATCATCGCCGTCCTCGTGGTGCTGGGTGCCCTGGCCCCGGTGATCGCGCCCTTCCCGGGCGATGCCGGCACGGACACCAACCTCGGCGCCGGCCTCCAGCCGCCCGGTGGCGCGCACCTGATGGGCACCGACCAGGCCGGGCGCGACATCTGGTCCCGGGTGCTGTTCGGGATCCGGGTCTCGGTGGGCGTCTCGATCATCGTGATCGCCGGCTCGCTGCTGATCGGCATCCCGTACGGGCTGATCGCCGGGACCGCGGGCGGCTGGGCCGATGACCTGCTGATGCGCGTGGTGGACGTCTTCCTCGCGTTCCCGTCGCTGCTCCTGGCGCTTGCGATCACCGCGGTGCTGGGCGCGTCGCTGGAGCACGCCGCCATCGCGATCATGGTCAGCTGGTGGCCCTGGTATGCCCGCCTGATGCGCGGCGAGGCCAACGCGATCCGCGGCCGCGCCTTCGTGGAGGCATCGCTGCTGCTCGGCGTCCCGCGCTGGCGCGTCGCCATCGGGCACATCCTTCCCAACGCCGTGGGCCCGGTCATCGTCCAGGCCAGCCTCGACCTCGGCGGCGTGATCCTGACCTTCGCCGCGCTCTCGTTCCTGGGCCTCGGCGCCCAGGACCCGACGCCGGAGTGGGGCCTCATGGTTGAGCAGGGCCGGAGCATGGTGACCACGCAGCCGTGGGTGGCGCTCTTCCCGGGAGCCGCGATCATGATCGCGGCGCTCGCGTTCACGCTCCTCGGCGAGGGGCTGCGCGAGCGGCTGGACCCGAAGGCGCAGGCTCGCTCGTGAGCGGCGCCATGCATCCCGGCGCGGGCACTCCCCTGCTCGAGATCCGCGACCTGACCGTGGAGATCGCCGGCCGGCGGCTCGTGGACGTGGCGACCCTGGAGGTCGCGCGCGGCGAGATCGTGGGCCTCGTCGGCGAGTCGGGTGCGGGCAAGAGCATGGTTCTCTCCACCGTCATCGGGCTGCAGCCGGCCAACGCGACCGTTGGGGGATCGATCCGCTTCGACGGGACCGAGCTGCGGGGAGCGCCAGGCCGGGTCGTGCGTGACCTGCGCGGGGCGCGGATCGCGCTGGTGCCCCAGGCGGCCCGGGCATCGCTCACGCCCACGCTTCGCGCCGAGACCTGGATCGAGCGGGCGCTCGTGCTCCACCACGTGCCCAAGGCCGAGCGCCGGACCCGGGTGGCCCACGCGCTCGACGCGGTCCGGCTCGATCCGGCCCTCCTGCATCGATACCCGCACCAGCTCTCGGGCGGCGAGGCGCAGCGCGTGGTCATCGCGCTCGCGGTGGCGCTGCGGGCGGAGCTGCTCCTGGCCGACGAGGCGACGAGCGCGCTCGACGTCACCGTCCAGGCTGAGGTGGCCGAGCTGTTCCGGGGCCTCCGGGAGCGCGAGGGGACGGCGATCCTGCTCGTCTCCCACGACCTGGCGCTGGTCGCCGGCCTGGCCGACCGAATCGACATCATCGACGGCGGGGTGATCGTGGAGCGCGGTCCCGCCTCGCTGCTCGCCGCCCCGGAGCACCGGGTGACGAGGGAGCTGGTGGCCGCCAACCCCACGCTCGAGTCGCTCGAGTCGCTCGAGTGGCCCGGCGGCGGGACGGCGGCCCGATGAGCCCGATGAGCCCGATGAGCCCGGAGGTGCGGCTGGTGGCCCGCGACCTCGTGGTCCGCTATCCGGGCGGCCCCGCCGGCGCGCGTCCGGCCCTCGCGCTCGACGCCCTGGAGCTGGTTCCCGGGCGCAGCGTCGCGCTCGTCGGGGAGAGCGGCTCCGGCAAGACGACCGCCCTGCGGGCGCTGCTCGGGTCCATCCGGCCGACATCGGGCGCCGTGGAGTTCGGGGGTGCGTCGCTGGCGGCCCTGCGAGGCGAGGCCGCCCGCGCGTTCCGGCGCGCCGTGCAGCCGATCCAGC
>JBAXFC010000262.1:0-5610 GCA_037140135.1 Chloroflexota bacterium | reverse complement strand
GTCGCGGATCGTGCTGATCATGGGCTCCGGCGGGTCACCGGCCACAATCCGTCCGAGCACGATGAGGTCCGGCCGCGGATCGGTGAGGAACCGCCCAAGCAGGTCAGCCTCGTCAGACTCGTCGAACGCTTCCGAGGCCATCCAAGCCACGATTCGCCCACGGACCTCCTGGCGCTCGGTCACCATGATCCGGCGAACGCCGGAGGTCCACGAGTTCTCGTCGGTCATGGTTCCTGCCCTGCGGGGCATGGCGCGCCGCCGCAACGACCCGTTCCGGTACTGCGCGCCGGACCCACCGGATACCGATGGTCATCCAACGAGCAAACGGGCGCGTGCCGTTGCGATTCCGGTCGCCAGGCGAGCAGGAATGCGCCTTCTCGGCCCGAGACCACGCACTTCGGGCCACGACGCGGCCAGAAACGCACCCCCGAGCGCCCGTTTGCCCGCCTGCTGAACTCCAGGCCCAGGCCCCGGGCCGGCCGGCTACCGCTGCTCAGCTGCCGGCGATCACCTTGATCGCGTCGCGCAGCTCCTGGTCCGAGGCGACGCCCTCGAAGGACCCTCGGACCACGCCGGTCCGGTCCACCGTGAAGATCCACGGCTCCGATAGGATCTGCCAGTCGTTCACGGAGTCCACCGGCTGGAGCTGGCCCGACGAGTCGAGCACCGGCTGCAGGCGGCCGTCGGTGAAGGTGAGCTTGTAGGGCTCCACGTTGATGAACGCGATGTTGGCGGGGGCGTCCTTGGCCACCGCCTTGACGCGGTCGAGCGTGGGGCCGCACTGGGCGCTCTGGCAGAAGGCCGGGGTGGCGAAGACCAGCACGAACGGCTTGCCCTGGGCGACGGCCTCCGCCACCGACGTCTGGTAGAACGCTGGATCGGGCTTGGAGTCCGTGGACAGCAGCTTGATGTCGCCGCCGACGGAGGCCAGCGTGGGCGTCTTCGAGGCGGGAGCCTTCTCGCCGACCGCGATCGTGGGACCGTCGGCCACCACGTCGAAGGCGACGCCGATCGCCTCCTGGTCCTTGCCGGGCGCAGCCGTGACGAAGATCGCCTTCCAGGAGCCGGCGACCGGGAACTGCGTGCTGAGGATGTACTCGCCGCGCGAACCCTCGATGGCCCACACGAACTGGGCGGGGGCCGCGGTCCCGGGCGCCGGGTCACCGGGCGCGATGAACGCCACGGACGCGGCCCGGTCCGGCCCCGCCACGGGCAGGTTCGTCTTGGCGTCGAGGAACGAGAAGACGAACCGGTTGGCGCCCACGACCTTGTTGCTGCTGATGATCACCGGCACCACGGAGGCCGACTTGGCGGTGGGTGCGGGCGTCGCCCCGGGGGCCAGCGACGGCGCGACCGTCCACGCGGGCGCCACCACGGTTGAGGTGCCGGTGCAGGCGGCCAGCGCCAGCGATGCGGCGAGGAGCAGGGCGGCGGGTGCGGTTCGAGGCATGCGCGCAGCGTAGCCCGGCTCCCAGGAACGCGCCCGGACGCCCGCGAGCACCGCGGAGCTCGCACGGCGGAGCTCGCGCCAACGCGACGGAACTCGCCCCGGCCACGCTCCCGCCCTCCGCGTAGAATGTGCGCCTGCGTTCCCCGGTTCCCCGGAGAGCCGTGCCCAGCGCCTGCCCAAGGACGACCCATCCAGCCGTGACCCGCTTCCAGAAGACCGCCGTGGCCACCGTCATCGCGACGGTGCTGCTCGTGACCGTGGGTGCGATCGTGCGCGCCACCGGCTCGGGCATGGGCTGCCCCGACTGGCCGCTCTGCTACAACGGCGTCCTGCCCCCGCTCGAGGACACCAAGGCCTGGTGGGAGTGGATCCACCGCGCCATCGCCTCGGTCATCGGCCTGATGATCCTCGCCGTCGCCTTCCTCGCCTGGAAGGACCACCGGCGCCAGCGCTCGATCCTGTGGCCCAGCATCTTCTCCGTGATCCTGGTCCTGTTCCAGGCCTGGCTCGGGCGCGAGACCGTCCGCATGAGCAACACCGGCACGTCGGTCCTGGCCCATCTTGCGGCGGCGATGGCGCTCCTCGGCGTGCTGGTCTACGTGACCGTCCGGGCCGGCCACCCGGCCCGTTTCCCGGGCCGCGGCGGCAGCCAGCGGTTCACGCTGCTCGCGGTGCTGTCCGCGATCTCCACCTTCGTCCTGCTCCTGTTCGGGGCGAACGTCACCGCGATGACCGGCGCGGGCGGCGCGTTCACGGACTGGCCCCTGATGAACGGCGGCCTGGCGCCGTCGCTGGCCGCAGGACTCGACGCCACCATCCGCTCCCTGTACGAGACACACGCCCTCCACCGCTACGTGGCCGGGATCGTGGCGCTCATCGTCTGGTTCGCCACCTTCACCGCCTGGCGGACCCAGCGATCGCGACCCGCGGTCCTGCGCCCGGCCCTCGCGACCGGCGCCGTGTTCACGATCCAGGTGGTCATCGGCGCGATCCTCGTCCTCACCCTGCAGTCCAAGCTGGCGCTCACGTTCCACGTCGCGACCGGCGCAATCGTGTGGGCGCTCGCGGTGGCCACGGCCGTCGCCGCCTACTACGACGCCCGTGCCGGCAGCGCAGGCGCAGGCGCCGCTGCCAAGCCCGCCGACGCGGCCGCGGGCGGTACGGCCGGCAGCAGCAGCTCCACCAGCTCCAGGGGCGGGACGTTCCGCGCCTACGTCGCCCTGACCAAGCCCCGGATCATCGAGCTGCTCCTCGTGACCACGATCCCGGCCATGGTCCTCGCCACTCGGGACCTGCCCGGCATGACGCCCCCGGAGTGGTTCCGGCTCGTCTTCTGGACGATGCTCGGCGGCTCGCTGGCCGCGGGTTCCGCAAACGCGATCAACCAGTACCTCGACCGCGACATCGACCTGCTCATGTCGCGCACGCGCAAGCGCCCGCTGCCCGCCCACGACGTGACGCCCGAGAACGCGCTCGTCTTCGGCATCGTGCTCGGGATCGTCTCGATCGCGATGATGGCGTGGTACGTGAACCTGGTCTCGGCCTTCCTGACGCTGCTCGCGATCGCGTTCTACGTGGTCGTCTACACGATCCTGCTCAAGCGCACGACGCCCCAGAACATCGTCATCGGCGGGGCCGCGGGCGCGCTGCCGCCGGTCATCGGCTGGGCGGCGGTCACCGGGCGCATCGAGGTCCCGGCACTGCTCCTGTTCGCGCTCGTCTTCTACTGGACGCCGCCGCACTTCTGGGCGCTGGCGCTGCGCATCCGCAAGGACTACGAGGCGGCGCGGATCCCGATGCTGCCGGTGGTCAAGGGCGTGCCGGAGACCACCCGCCAGATCGCGTTGTACACGATCATCCTGGTCGCGATCAGCCTGGTGTTCACGGTGGCCGCGGGCATGGGCCCCATCTACCTCGTCGCAGCCATCGCCCTCGGTGCGATCTTCCTCTGGCGCTCGTACGAGCTCTGGCGGGAGAAGGCGTCGGCGGAGGGCTCGCTCGCCCAGTCGATCCGGCTGTACCGGTACTCGATCAGCTACTTGACGCTGCTGTTCGCCGCGGTGGCGCTCGACACCCTGGTGGTCATCCACTTCTAGCGCCGCTGATACTTGACACGACTGGACGTCGCATCCAGTCTTGTCGCATGAGCAGTCGCCCCACTGTCCGCGACGCCATCGTCACGGCAGCGCGCCCCCGCCTCGCCGGGGACCCGTCCGCGCCGCTGGAGCGGATCGCCGGCGACGCAGGTGTCTCCCGGGCCACCTTCTACCGGCACTTCCGCTCGCGCGCGGAGCTGCTGGAGGCGCTCGATCTCGGCCCGGACATCGACGCCCGTGGCCGCATCCTCGCCACCGCGATCGACCTGCTCGCCCGTGACGGCCTGCGTGGCCTGTCCATGGACGAGGTGGCGGAGCGGGCCGGCGTCTCCCGCGCCAGCGTCTACCGGCTGTTCCCGGGCAAGGCCACGCTGTTCTCGGCCCTGCTCGAGGCGTACGCGCCGTTCGCGGAGATCGGCGCGGTGGTCCACCGGCTGCAGGGCCGGCCACCGGAGGTGGTCCTGCCGGAGGTCCTCGCCACGACGGTGCGCGTCGCAGCTCCGCGGATGGAGATCATGCGGTCGCTGATGCTGGAGATCTCCTCGGGCGCTCCCGACGCGGTCGAGGCCGCCCAGGCTGCGATCCGCCCACTGTTCGCAGAGGTCGCCCGCTACTTCGCGGCCCAGGTCGAGGCCGGGACGATCCGGCCGATCGAGCCGATGCTCGCCGCCCAGTCCGTGGTCGGTCCCCTGATCTTCCACCTTCTGACCCAGCCGTTCACCGGGCCCGTCACCGGGCTCGTGATCACCCCGGACGAGGCCGCCCGGACGTTTGCGCAGGTCGCGTTGCACGGCCTGCTTCCCGCCCGCGAGGAGTCATAGCCATGCACGGTCGCCGCCGCTTCGCTCCCTTCGTGCTGCTGCTGGTCGTCGGGCTCGTTGCCGCCGGGCTGTATCTCTCGCAGCCGCGCGCTGCCGCCGACGGGGCGCTCACCGCGTCGGGCACGATCGAGGCCACCGTGGTCACGATCAGCCCCGAGGTCTCGGGCCGGGTCACCGCGGTCAACGCCGCCGAGGGCGATGCCGTGACGGCGGGCGCGGCGATCCTCACGCTCGATGCCACGCTGCTCACCGCGCAGCGCGGCCAGGCCGAGGCGGCCATCGCGGTTGCGACCGCGAATGTGAAGGTGGCCGAGGCCAACGTCGCGGCCGCCGAGGCGGACGTCGCCCGGGCGGATGCCGCAACCGCCGCCGCAAAGGCCGCTGTCGTGGGCGCCAACGAGGCGCTCGACGGCGCGCGGGCGGCCTACAACCTCGTGCGAGCCGGCGCGTCGAGCTCGCAGCTCGGCCTCGCCGGGAGCCAGGTGACCCAGGCGCGCGCCACCTGGACCGCCCTGCGCGACGCCTACGACGCCCTCTCCGCCATCGAGCAGCAGACGCTGCCCGGGCGCACGCTCAAGGCCCAGCGCGACACCGCCAAGGCCGCGATCGCCACGGCCCAGGCCCAGTACGCGGTCGTGCGGGCAGGATCCCGGTCGCAGCAGGTCGACTCCGCCCAGGCCGCGATCGGGGTGGCCGGAGCCCAGGCCAAGGCTGCCGCCCACCAGGCCGATGCCGCGGCCGCCCAGGCTGATGCCGCACGGGCCCGCGTGGACGGAGCCAAGGCGAGCGCCGAAGCGGCCGCCGCCGCGCTCGACGCCGCCACCGCGGGTCTTGCCGTGGCCGATGCGCAAATCGCCCGGCTCACGGTGATCGCCCCGATCGGAGGCACCGTGCTCACCCGAACGGTCGAGCCGGGTGGCGTGGTCAGCCCGGGCGCTGCGCTGATGGAGCTCGCGGACCTGGACCGGCTCACCCTCACGGTCTACGTCCCGGAGAACCGGTACGGCCAGGTGTCGGTCGGCGGGAAGGTGGACGTGACCGTGGACTCGTTCCCGGGGGTGACGTTCACCGGGACGGTCTCGCGGATCGCGGACCAGGCGGAGTTCACGCCGCGCAACGTGCAGACCGTGGACGGCCGGACATCGACCGTGTTCGCGGTCAAGCTCGCGCTCGACGCCTCGGGCGGCAAGCTCAAGCCCGGCATGCCCGCGGACGTGACGTTCCGCTGAGCGGGCGTCCACCG
>JBAXFC010000261.1:0-5625 GCA_037140135.1 Chloroflexota bacterium | reverse complement strand
ATCGCCCTGTCCGAGGACGTCCCGATGATCGCGATCGTCGCCGCGGACAAGGAGGGTCTCAAGGCGGCCCGCCTGCGCAACTTCCACCTGCGCGGATCGTCGGCCATCAACTACGAGGCCGACATCATCCTGATCCTCAACGAGAAGTACAACATCGTCGCCAAGGTGAACATCGAGTTCAACCCGTACCAGGCGCAGCGCTTCCGGGACTGGGTCATCGTCTCGGTGGAGAAGAACCGCGGCGGCCAGGACATGGTGGACGTCGAGTTCGAGAAGCACTTCGAGTTCTCCTGCTTCGATCCCAACGGGCGGACGGTCCAGGAGAAGCTCATCGAGGAGCGCCTCTACAACGACTGACGGGCGGTTGATGCGGCCGGCGCGGGCGTTGTCGGCTGCGGTCCTCGCTCGCGCACGTCCGGGTGCGGCCGGCGCGGGCGTTGTCGGCCGGACCTGGCGGCTTCGGCCGGAGACTCCGAGGCGAGTCAGGCGGCACTGGCGGCGGGTGACCTGACGCACGGCAGCGTCGCACCGGCATCGGCGTACCTGCATCGGCGCACCGATGGCTGGAAGTCCGCACCCGTATCGAGGCGCGATAGAGTGCGTCCATGAACGGCAAGTACGCGGACCAGTTCCCCGGGATCATGGAAGTCGTCGTGGAGATCCCGCGTGGATCCCGCAACAAGTACGAGTTCGATGAGGTCTCCGGTGTCTTCCGGCTCGATCGCGTTCTCTCGTCCGCGGTCTTCTACAACTTCGACTACGGCTTCATCGAGGGCACCCGCGCCGGCGACGGCGACCACACCGACGCGCTGTTGATCATCGACGAGCCCACCTTCACCGGCTGTCACGTCTGGGCGCGCCCGATCGGCGGTCTCGAGATGCGCGACGAGAAGGGGTTCGACTTCAAGGTGCTGTGCGTCGCGGTCGGTGACCCGCACCAGGAGCACATCGAGCGCCTGGAGCAGGTCCGCCCGCACCGCCTCGTTGAGATCGAGCACTTCTTCAACACGTACAAGCTGCTCGAGGAGAAGGACGTGGACGTGCTCGGCTGGCGAACGGCCGAGGAGGCGCTCGACGTTCTCCGCCACGACCGCGAGGCGTGGATCGCGGAGCGTGGTGGCTGAGGCGCCCTGGCGCCTGTTCGTCGCGGTCCCGCTGCCGGCGGCATCGGTCGAGGCCACGCGGTCGCTGATCGAGGAGGTCCGTGCCGGACCGCTGGGCCGCGTGCCCCGCTGGGTCCACGTGGACACACTCCACCTGACGGTCCGCTTCCTGGGCGAGACCCCGCCCGATCTTGCGCCCGACGTGGCGATCGCCGTTCGCGACGCCCTGGCCGGCTGGCGCGCCTTTGACGTTGAGCTCGCCGGGGCGGGGATGTTCCCCGGGCCGCGCAAGCCCCGGACGCTCTGGCTGGGGATCGAGCACGGAGCGGAGGAGATGGGTGCGCTCGCGGATGCCCTCGATGCGCCGCTCGAGCCGCTCGGCTGGCCAGCCGATGAGCGCGCGTACCGGCCGCACCTGACCGTCGCCCGCCTCGATGCGAGCTCGCCCTCGGCCGGGGTGGAGGTCGCCGGCAGGCTGGTGGCCGCGGCCACCGGGTGGCGGACTGCCTTCCGGGCGGACCGGGTCGTGCTCTACCGCAGCCGGCTGGGTGACGGGTCGCCCCGTCACGAGCCGCTGGTCGAGATCCCACTGGCCGGTTGACCCGTGCGGCGCGCCGGCGAATTGCCCCGGCGACCCGGTTCGGGGTAGGCTCCGCGACATTCACCCCCGCCCAGCCCCGAGGTCGAAGCCCGATGGCAAATGTCGTGCAGCGCAGGACGAAGTTCCTCCTCGACGAGGACCGGATTCCGCGTGCCTGGTACAACATCGTGGCCGACCTGCCGAATCCGCCGTCGCCGCCCCTCCACCCGGGGACGCACCAGCCCATCGGCCCTGACGATCTCGCGCCGCTGTTCCCGATGGCGCTCATCGGCCAGGAGGTCAGCACCGAGCGCGAGATCGAGATCCCTGATCCCGTCCGCGAGATCTACCAGCTCTGGCGCCCCTCGCCGCTGTACCGCGCCCATCGCCTCGAGGCGGCGCTCGGGACGCCGGCCCACATCTACTACAAGTACGAGGGCGTGAGCCCGGGCGGCAGCCACAAGCCCAACACGGCCGTGCCGCAGGCCTGGTTCAACAAGCAGGAAGGCGTCAAGCGTCTTGCCACCGAGACCGGTGCCGGCCAGTGGGGCAGCTCGCTCGCCCTCGCGGGCGCGCTGTTCGGCCTCGAGGTCAAGGTCTACCAGGTGCGCGCGTCGTACGACCAGAAGCCGTACCGCCGGATGCTGATGGAGACCTATGGCGCCGAGGTGGTCCCGAGCCCCAGCACCACGACCAACTACGGCCGCAAGGTGCTCGCCGAGACGCCGGAGACCCCGGGCTCCCTCGGCATCGCCATCACGGAGGCCGTCGAGGACGCCGCCACGCGCGACGACACGAAGTACAGCCTCGGCTCGGTCCTCAACCACGTGCTGCTGCACCAGACCGTGATCGGCCTCGAGGCGATCGAGCAGATGGGGATGGCGGGCGAGGAGCCCGACGTGATCATCGCGTGCGCCGGCGGCGGGTCGAACTTCGCGGGCATGGCCTTCCCGTGGGTCGGCCGGCAGCTGCGCGGCGAAGGCTCATACCGCGTGATCGCGGCGGAGCCCGAGGCCGCGCCCTCGCTCACCCGCGGCGTCTACGCCTACGACTTCGGCGATACGGGGATGATGACCCCGCTCGTGAAGATGCACACCCTGGGCTCCGCGTTCATTCCCGAGCCCATCCACGCGGGCGGCCTGCGCTACCACGGCATGGCTCCGTTGGTCTCCCAGCTCAAGCACGAGGGCCTCATCGGGGCGCAGTCCGTGCACCAGCGCGCCTGCTTCGACGCCGGTGTCCAGTTCGCCCGCACCGAGGGCATCCTGCCGGCCCCCGAGAGCACGCACGCGATCAAGGTCGCGATCGACGAGGCGCTCGAGGCCCGGGAGGCGGGTGAGGCGCGCGTCATCCTCTTCAACCTGTCGGGCCACGGTCACTTCGACCTGGTCTCGTACGAGAAGTACCTGCTCGACGGGCTCGAGGACTACGAGTACCCGGCCGAGAAGGTCGCCGAAGCACTGGCGGGGCTGCCCGTCGTCGGCTGATCGCGTCACGGCGGGGGTCGCCGGCCTGAGGATCCATGACGTGCCGAAGCTAGCCTGTCGTGCCTGCGGTCGCCAGATCTACGCGGTGGCGCCCCTCGAGGCGCTGTTTGCGGAGGAGCGTCGCTGCCCGCGTTGCGGCGCGTTCATGGACTCCGACCGGCGCGCCGTGGACCGCCGGCAGACCCCGCGGCGCGTGAACCCGCCCAACGATCCGGGACCGCCCGCCGGTGCCGGGGAGCGCCGCTGGGGCGAACGCAGGCGCGGTCGCAGGCGACAGGGTGACGGGGGCGGCCACCTGACCCTATGAGGCGCTCGTGCCTGGTAGGCGCGCGTGCCTACTCGGCGCGCGGCGGCTCCACGAGGCGGTGACGGAGCGCGAAGGCCACCGCCTCGAGCTTCGAGTGCACGTGCATCTTGCCCATGATGTTCTGGACGTGGGTCCGGAGCGTGTTGGGCGTGATGAACAGCTTGTCGCAGATCTCCGGCGTGCTCAGCCCCTCGGTCAGCGCGCGCAGGACCTCGAGCTCGCGCTGGGTCAGCGTGTCCATCGGGGCGTGCTCGACCTGCCGGTCGCGCGCCTCCGCGACGCGCCGGGCGATGGCGACGATGACGGCGCGGGGGAGCAGCGTGGCGCCCGCATAGGCCGAGCGGACCGTCTGGACGACATCATCGACCGCCCGGTCCTTGGTCAGGTAGCCGTCGGCACCGGCCTGGATCGACTCCAGGACCGTCTCGTCGTCATCGATCGCGGTGAGCATGACCACCCTCGACGCGGGCCAGCGGCTCTTGATGGTCCGTGTCGCGTCGATGCCGGTTCCGTCGGGCAGGCGATAGTCCATGAGCACGACATCCACCGGCTCCCTGGTCATCTCGCGGGCCTCGGCGACCGTGCCGGCGATCCCGATCACCCGCATGTCCGGCTCGCCGGACAGGACCCGGGCAAGCGATTCCCGGATGAGGCGGTGGTCGTCAACGAGAAGCACGCGGATCCTGCGGCCGACGGCGCCAGCACGATCAGGCGCAGGGGTTCCCAGCGAGCCAGGGTCGCCGGGTCGATCGCTCGACTCCACCCGTTCGGCGCTCCGCGTGGTGCTGCCCGATAAGACCGGTCGGGCGGATCCGTGCGCTCAGTCTAGCGCGTCGCAACAACGCGTCTCCCTGATAATCCCGGGATGCGGATCTCGTTTCTCGGACTCGGGCTCATCGGTGGCTCGATTGCGGGCGCCCTGCGTGATGGGGCGTCCGGCGGTATCCCGGTGATCGCCGCCTGGACGCCGGGCGGGAGCGGACCACGGGAGGCGCTCGCGGCCGGGATCATCGACCACGCGGCGGCGAGCCCGGAGGAGGCTGTCGCCGGGGCGGACCTGGTGGTGCTCGCGGCCCCGCCGCTCGCCTGCGTGGAGCTCATCGTGCGGCTGGGCGGTCTGTGGGCCGGTTCCCTGGAGCCCGGTGCGACCGTCACCGATGTCGCCTCCACGAAGGCGGCGGTGACCGCGGCCGCCCGCGCGGCCGGCATCCCGTTCGCCGGAGGCCACCCGATGGCCGGCCGCGAGACGAGCGGGTTCGGCGCGGCGGACCCGGCGCTCTTCCGCGATCGTCCGTGGGTCCTCACCGAGGCCGTCGGTGGTGGCGACCGGGAGGCCGTGCGCAGGCTGGCGCTCGCCTGCGGTGCCCGTCCCGTCGATCTCGGGTCGGAGCGCCACGATCGCCTGGTCGCCTCGATCAGCCACGTTCCGCTGCTCACCTCGGTCGCGCTCGTCGAGGCGGTTGCCGGGTGGGGTCCAGACCCTGCGGCGGACTGGCCGGACGCCGCCGCTCTCGCGGCGACGGGCTGGCGGGACACGACCCGGCTCGCCCGGGGCGACACGACGATGGGCGCCGAGATCGCGGCCTCGAACGCCGTGGCCATCGTCGAGGTGCTGCGCGCCTACCGGGAGCGCATCGACGCGCTGATCGCGGCGCTCGATGACCCGCAGGGCCCCGACATCGCCGCTCTCCGCGAGCGACTGGACGTGGCCCGCGACCGCCTGGAGGGACGACGCTGATGGGCAGCCCGGACGAGCAGGTCCTCGTCGTTCCGCGACCCGCCCTGGTCCCAGGGGAAGGCTGGCTCGGGCTGCGGACGGGCGGACTCGGGGAGGCCCTCGCCGCGGTCGGCAGGGAGGGACGCTTCCTGCGTCGCGGCGACGCCGAGGAGGACCCGTCGTTCAAGCAGGTCATCCCATACCTGGTGTTGCGTGATGGGCAGCGCTGGTTCCTGATGCGCCGCACGAGGGCGGGGGGTGACGCTCGCCTCCACGACCTGTACAGCATCGGCGTTGGGGGCCATCTCAACCCGGGCGACGGCGACGTGGCCGGCGGCCTGCTGCGCGAGTGGCACGAGGAGGTGGAGGCGGACTTCGTGCCGGAGTTCACCCCGCTCGGATTGCTCAATGACGACACGACCGCGGTCGGG
>JBAXFC010000260.1:0-5626 GCA_037140135.1 Chloroflexota bacterium | reverse complement strand
CCACCACGTCGGCACCCGCGGGCAGGATCTCGTCTCGCCGCTCCGCCCAGGCCGCCGGGGTGAGGACGTGGGTCGCGCCCATGGCGGTTGCCACCGGCACCCGCGACTCGTTGGGCTCCACGACGACCAGCGTCGAGGCGCCTGCGGCGTGGAAGACAGCGGTGAACAGGCAGCCGATCGCGCCGGCGCCGAACACGACGGCGGTCTCGCCGGGCCGGAGGGCCGCGCGGTTGGTGCCGTTGACGACGCAGGCCAGCGGCTCCGCCAGCGCCGCAAGCGTCGCCGGAACATCCTCGGCGATGGGGTGGCAGGTCTCCGCAGGGGCGGCGACATGGCTCGCGAGCGCACCATCGCGGTAGACGCCCAGCGCCACGATGTTCTCGCACACGGCCGGACGACCAGCGCGACACGGTCCGCAGGCACCGCACTTGGGGTCGGGATCGATGATCACGCGCGTGCCGACCGCCACGGATCGGACGCCCTCCCCCACCGCGCTCACGCGGCCCACGAACTCGTGACCCAGGATCGTCCCGGGGGTGGCCGGGTGCCGCGGCGGCACGTCGAGCACGGCGAGGTCGGAGCCGCAGATACCGCATGCCTCAACCGCCACGACAACCTCGCCCGGGGCCGGAACCGGCACGGGCCGGTCCTCCATGGTGAGCCGGCCTTCGCCCGCGAATACGGCGGCACGCATCATGATTCCTCCTTGGGGCGACCGGCAGCCCGGGCCGAGCGCACGGCGCCGAGCAGGCCGCCTGCGGCGAGCAAGCCCAGCGTCGCCACCAGCAGCAGCGTCGCCACGGCGTTGACCTCCGGGGTCACGCCGAACTTGATCTGGGTGTAGATGTAGATCGGCAGCGTGAGCTGTGACCCGATCGTGAAGAACGTGACGATGAACTCGTCGAGCGAGATCGTCACCGAGATCAGGGCCCCCGCCATGATGGCGGGAGCGATCAGCGGCAGGATGATGTGGCGCAGCGTCCGCGCCGGGCTGGCCCCGAGGTCCGCGGCTGCCCACTCGAGCGCCCGCGGGAAGCCCTGCAGCCGCGATGCCACGATGAGCACCACGTACGGCGTGGTGAACACCAGGTGGCCGGCGATGACGGTGAGCAGCGACAGGCGCACATGCAGCTGACCGGCGAGGAAGGTGACCAGCGCGACGCCGAGCAGGATGCCCGGCAGCATGATCGGCAGGGTCACGAAGATCCGGATGACGCTCGGGAAGCGCAGATTGCCCCGGACCAGCGGGAAGGCCGCCATCGTGCCGATGATCGTGGCCAGGATCGCGACGAGCGCCGCGACCAGCAGGCTGTTGCGCACGGCATCCTGCAGCGCCTGGTTGTCGAGCACCGCCTGGTACCAGCGCAGGGAGAATCCGGGGATCGGGAAGCCGACGGTCTTGCTGTCCTCGAAGCTGAACAGGACCAGGAAGAAGATCGGGATGTAGAGGAAGCCCATCACGGCGCAGCCGAAGGCCCGGAACGCCCAGCGGGTCTGCTTCGCCCGCTTGCTCACGGGCATGGTCTCCAGGAGGTCCATCCCCTTACCCACGGGCGACCACGTCCTCGATCTGCAGGTACCTGCGGAAGATCACGAGCAGCACGATCACGAAGGCGGCGATCAGGATTGCGATCGCGGCGCCGGCCGGGTACTGCACCCCGCGGAAGAAGTTGATGATCAGGTTGCTGATCAGGACACCTTCGGTGCCGCCCACGAGCGTCGGCGCGAGATATTCGCCGAGCACCGGCACGAACACGAAGATGCAGGCCGTGATGAGGCCAGGCCGGATCGCCGGCAGCAGGATGTGGCGGAACGCCTGGTCCTGGCGCGCCCCGAGGTCCTGGGCAGCGCGGAACAGGTTGAAGTCGAACTTCTCAAGGGACGAGTACACCGCGAGGGCTGCGAACGGGAAGTACATGTAGACGAGCACGATGAACACGGCGATGTTGTTGTAGACGAACAGCCGGGATGGCGCGTCGATCAACCCGGTCGCGAGGAGGAACTGGTTGAGTGCCCCCTTCTCACCGAGGATCGCCTGCCACGCGTAGACGCGGAGCAGGTAGCTGGTCCAGAACGGGACGATGACCGCGAGCAGCACCGTGCGCTGCCAGCGGGCGCTGACGTAGCGAACGAGGAAGTAGGCGAACGGCACCGCCAGCAGCAGCGCGGCCACGGTCACGAGCGCAGCCATGAGGACGGTCTTGCCGAACGTCCGCAGGTACGTCTCGTTGGTGAAGAAGCGGATGTAGTTCGAGAGCGTCCAATCCGAGACGACGTTGAGGTTCCTGGTCGTCCAGAACGAGTACACGACCATGATCCCGAGCGGGATCATGAACAGCAGCGTCAGCACGAGGGTGATGGGCGTGAACGGCCACAGCACGACCAGCCGGCGCTTCAGCCGGACCAGAAACGGCGTGGCCGGCGGAACGCGGGTCCCGCCGGCCGTCACCACCGACATCGGAGGCAGCTAGGCGCCGAAGACGGAGTTGAAGATGTCGATGTAGTCCTGGACGCGTCCGCCAGGGCCCTTGAGCGTCATCTGGAGGGCGAGCTCGGGCTTGTTGTAGAGGAAGCGGTCGGCCTGCTCCTTGTGGCCACCGTCAACGAGCAGCTTGTAGGCCTTCTCGTTGAACAGCGGGCGACCGTTGTCGAGGAAGTTCTGGGCCACCCACTCGGGCTGCGCCCCGAACGTGAGGTACGGCACGAACTGCGCCGCATTCTCAGCGCCCTTGACCAGCATCTCGCCGTCGATGAAGCCGATGGTCCCCTCCTTGGGGATCATCGTGTTGATCGCCGGGCCACCGGCATCCTTGACCTTCTGCTCGGCGCCCAGGTTGCCCGTGGACAGCCAGGCGGAGCCATCGGCCAGGGCCTGGATCGTCTCGGAGCCCTGGGACGAGAACTTGAGGATGTTCGGCTTGAGCGCCTGGAGGAACGACTTGGCCTGCGCCAGCTCGGCGTCGGTCATGTTGTAGCCGTCCTTCGCGCCGATCGCGCGAGCCGCCATCAGCATGATGTCGGTCGGCTGGTTCTCCATCACGATGCGGCCCTTGTACTTGGCGTCCACGAGGACCTGCCAGCTGTCGGGCGTGGTCGTGACGTTGGCGGGGTTGAACGCGATCTGGATCGGCGACCAGCCCCACGGGTAGGCCAGGTAGCCACCCGGGGCGGTGAAGAACTCGAACGACTTGGAGATCGAGTAGAGCCCGTCGGACGGCGTGATCGAAGCGAGGTCGAACGGAACGACGAGGTCGTTCTTGGAGTACTCCAGGACCCACAGGGCATCGGCGGACACCATGTCAAGCTGGCCGCCAACCTGCTTGAGCTTGGCGAAGCCGTCCGAGTTGTCGGAGAGCTCCGACACGTTCACGGTGATGCCGAGGGTCGCCTTTGCCTGGTTGAGCGCGTCCTGGTTCCAGTGGTCGCTCCAGGTCAGGAAGTTCAGCGGCCCACCGCTGCTGGCCGGCGTGCTCGGAGCGGCCGTCGCGGCCGAGGTTGCCGCCGCGGTGGCGGCAGGGGTCGCAGAGCTGCCACCGCAGGCTGCCAGGAACGCGCCGGCCGACGCTGCTGCCGTTACGCCGGCCGCGCCCTGCAGGAAGTTCCTTCGCGTGAGAATCCGGTCCACCTTGTGCTCCTCCTCCTATGCGTCCTCGAGGACGACTCCATCAACCGCGTTCCACCAGATGGCGACCTCCTCGTCAAGGTGCTCGTCATCCCGGGCGGACTGCGCGCTGTCCACATTCGGCGGGGTGGCGACGATCCGCCCCGCTGGGGTTTCAACGGTGATGCGGGAATGGGCTCCGAGGAAGGCACCCCCAACGACCTTGCCTCGGAGGGACGCGACACGACGTCCCGGTTCAGCGGGCGGCTCCCCCACCCGCACGGACTCAGGCCGGACCATGAGCGTCGTCGCGCCGGCGCGCGCGCCATCGGCCAGCGCGACGTCCTGGCCTCCCGGAACATGGAGCACCGGGCCTGCAGGGGCGAGTTCGGCGGTCCCCTCGATCACGTTGGACTCGCCGATGAAGTCTGCGACGAAGCGGTTGACCGGCCGGTAGTAGATGTCCCGCGGCGTGCCCTCCTGGATGACGTGCCCGCCATGCATGACGGCAATGCGCGTGGCCAGCGAGAGCGCCTCCTCCTGGTCGTGGGTCACGAACACGAAGGTCGTGCCAACCTGGCGGTGGATGCGGGCGAGCTCGAGCTGCATCTGCTTGCGCAGCTTGAGGTCAAGGGCACCGAGCGGCTCATCGAGCAGGAGGACGGCCGGCCGCTTGACCAGCGCGCGAGCGAGCGCGACGCGCTGCTGCTGGCCGCCGGACAGCTGGCCGGAGCCGCGGCTGCCGAAGCCGCCCAGGCCCACCAGCTCGAGCGCGTCGGCGGTCCGCCGCCTGATCTCGTCCTTGCCCACCTTGTCCATGCGCAGGCCGAACGCCACGTTCTCGGCGACGGTCATGTGCGGGAAGAGCGCGTAGTTCTGGAAGACCGTGTTGACGCTGCGCCGCTGTGGCGGCAGGTCGTTGACCACGCTGCCATCGATCCGCAGCTCGCCCTCGGAGAGCGGGATGAAGCCGCCGATGATGTTGAGGGTCGTGGTCTTGCCGCAGCCCGAAGGGCCGAGGAGACAGAAGAACTCGCCGGGTTCGATGGCCAGGGAGACGTTGTCGAGGGCGACCGCCTCACCGTAGCGCTTGGTGACGCCGACAAGCTCGATCGCGGGGACGGCTCCGCCGGTTGCCGTCACCCGGCCAGCCCCATGCAGGACCCGACGCCGCAGGGCCGGGGTGGGGCCAGGGAGTCCGAGCAGATCCGGGACGACACGCCAATCTCCGCAGTGGGTTCGGGGTTCCGCAA
Source organism: Chloroflexota bacterium (assembly GCA_037140135.1). Classification (GTDB taxonomy): domain Bacteria; phylum Chloroflexota; class Limnocylindria; order Limnocylindrales; family CSP1-4; genus CAIXZV01. The sequence continues at coordinate 772 of JBAXFC010000260.1, read as the reverse complement.
GCGATTGCGTGGGACGCTACACCGCTGCCGAAACCATGTCAACGAGGGAATGCGACACCGCGGGACACGTGCGCCGCACACTCGTGGCCCACCGGCCCGGCGTCGCGCGCTACGCGCCGAGAGCGGCAAGCCGCTCCAGCGTCTCGTCGTCGAACGGGGCCGGCCAATCGATGACCGCCTCCACGGCACCGGCCGCCGCGTAGGCCTCGAGCGCGGCCCTGACGGACGCCCCGGTGCCGCACAGGGGCGATGCCTCCGCGGTCGCGATCGCCTCGCCCGCCGGGAGTCCGTTGAGCTCGAGCCGTGCCGCCAGCGCGGCCCGGGCCTCGTCCACCGTGTCGCGGATCGAGGCCGGCGGCAGGCCCACGGTCCGCCGGATCTCACGGGGATCACGACCCACCGCGGCGCAATGCCCGTCAAGGACGGCGTTCTTGTGCGCCCAGGTCGCGATGTCCCCCTCCCCGTTCCAGGCGGCGGCGTACCGGGCGACGATCCGCAGGGTGCGCTTCTCCCCGGAGCCGCCGATCAACAGCGGCATCCGCGGCTGCACCGGCGCCGGCAGGTTCACCGCGCGATGGAGGGTGACGTGGGTGCCGTCCATGGTCACGGTCTCGCCGTCGAGCAGCGATCGGGCCGCCGCCGCCTGCTCCTCGAGCCGGTCGAGCCGGCGCCCGATGGGCGGCAGGTGGAAGCCGAAGGCCGCGTGGTCCCGCGGGTGCCAGCCCGCTCCGATCCCCAGCGTCGCCCGCCCGCCCGAGAGGTGGTCGAGCGC
>JBAXFC010000259.1:0-5633 GCA_037140135.1 Chloroflexota bacterium | reverse complement strand
CTCCCCGGCCGGTCTGGGGATCGTGGAGCTGGGCGTGGTGGGCGTGCTGGTCGCGGCCTACGGCGTGTCGCTCACCGACGCGACCACGATCGCCCTCGTCGATCGCACGATCAGCGTGTTCTCGATCATCCTGTTCGGGTCGATGCTGTACGTGGTCTCGTCGCTCCGGCGCGGCCGCGGGCTGGCCCCCGGCTCCGGCGACGTCGAGGAGCTGCGGGCCGCCAGGGCCCGCTAGTCCGGCCGCCCGCCCCGCCAGCGTCCGGCCGCCCGCCCCGCGATGCGTCTGACGCGCACCACCGGACCCCGTGGCTGGCGCGGTGCACCCGGCCACCGGGACCCCCCACCACGATGGGGTCATGCCCGGACCCCACCAGACCGCACCCGGCAGTACCCGGGTGGTGACGTTGGTGCACCGCCTACCAGTACCAAAGCGGGATAGGGACAGCGGTCGCCGGGCCCGATGCTTCAAGTGTCCCGGGCAAGGCACCTGGGCACTGAAGTCCAAGGCGAAGGCATGACGACCGAGAACGGCCGAGCGTTCAACGAATGGCTCAAGGCCCAGCTCAAGGCCAAGAAGATGTCGCAGCGCCAGCTGGCGCAGCAGTCGGGCGTCGATCACTCGACGATTTCCCGGCTCATCCGCGGTGATCGCATGCCGTCCCTGGGCACGGCAACCAAGCTGGCACGGGGCCTTCGGGAGATCCGCGAGGACGCGGACACGAGCACCGCGTTGGGCGTCGTCTCGGTTGGGCCGCAGAACCCCACCGCGCGCGTCGAGTACGCCCTTCGTGCCGACGAGTCCCTGACGGAGCCCCAGGTCCGCCAGATCATGGAGTACTACCTCGCCGTCCGGGTGCGCCGCTTCGCGCGGACGTACTCGTCGATCGGGCCGACCGACTCCGCGATCAGCGGAGCCGTCCCGGCCCAGGCCGGCAGCGTCTACGGACGCCCCGCCGGGATGGTCGGGGCAGCCGTCGGAGCACCGACCGCGTTCCGGGCGGCGCCGCCGCAGACGCGCTACGGCGCCGCACGGCCCGCCCCACGGCCGGTCCGGGCTCCGGGGCGGTAGGAGCCGCCACAGGACAGCATCAGCATCAGGCCCGGGCAATCTTGATCGCCCGGGCGTCGGGGACAGCGAGCGCCGGTCTGCAGGGGACCGGCGTTCGTGATTCCCGGCCCTGTCGTACCGCCAGGCTCAGGACGATCCTGCCGCCGCGTAGATGGAGATCCAGCGTCGTGACCCGGCGCTGAACTGGACCACGAGCCGCAGCGGTCGCCCTCGCGCCGCGAGCCAGGCATCTTCGGCCGGCCCGCCGCAGGGAGCTCCCACCACGGCATCGAAGAGCGGATCGCAGATGACGACCTCGAACGCCGGGCCTGTCGCCGGATCCACGATCGAAACACCCCGACGCGTCAAGGGGAAGCCCAGCGCATCGGTGGGCTTGAAGGGCGGCACACCGGCGAGGGCGATGGGGGCACCGCCCGTCGCGCTGCGCACGGCCGCCGCAGCGGCATCGGCACCAGGCCAGCCGCCATCCGGAGTCACGACCGGCGGCCAGGCGAGGACCTCCGCCAGGAGCAGGAACGCGAGGGCCACCCCAGCCGCGGCCGGGGGAACCCTGCTGGGACGGCCAGGGCCGCCGACGGCCGCGGCGCCACGGGTGCCCAGCCCGCCGGCGATCCGGGCGAGGCCCACGCCGGTGAGCACAGTCACCAGCGGGTCCAGGAACGCGTGGTAGTGGTCGTTGGGGAGGCCCGGCGTCACCGTGCTCAGGGTTGGTGCCGCGACCGCGAGCACGGCAATCGACCAGACCACGGCGCCTCCCAGCCAGCGCGCCGACGGAAGGTCGACCGCTGCCCGGCCCTCACCGGCTCCCCCGGAGCGCCGACCCCACACCGCGACCACCAGGAGAACGCCGACGAGCCCGGTCACCGCGAGCGAGATCATGGGACGGTCGGTGACCAGGCCGGCGAAGGGCCACGACAGCGCCCGGATCAATACCACCGGGAGTCGTGCCAGGAGCCCGCCCGACGCACCGCTCCCCGCCAGGTACGCGAGCACCGCCCTCACCTCCGTGAAGCCGCTGCCAAGCTCCTCGACCAGCAGCGGGAGGTAGCCGGCGGCGATGATCGCGAGGCCCCCCAGGCCCCCGAGGATCACCCCTCGGGCCCGGTCGCCGAGCCGCAGGGTGCGGCGCAGGGTGGACAGCCAGGCCCAGGCGATGGGCACCACGATGACGATCCCGAGCAGGTGCGCCTGCATGGTCAGCATCGTCGCCAGGCCTGCCAGCAGCCACCAGCGGGCGTGTCCGCTGCGGCACCCGAGCACCGTGCCGGCGAAGGCCACGGCCGCGAGCAGCGGGATCACATTGGGGTTCCAGATGTAGATCGACTCGCCGATCGCGGACGGCGAGACCGCGACCAGGAGGCCGGCGATGGCAGCGGCCGCCGGTCCGCCCACGAGCCGCGCCAGCCACCAGGCCGCCGCGACGGTGCCGATGCCGAACAACGCGATCTCAAAGGTGATCGCGAGCGGGTCCGCGCCGGAGAGGAAGGCCGCTGGGGAGAGCAGGTAGTAGTAGGCCGCGCCGTGGTGGAAGGTGCCGATCGAGGCGGGCGGGCCCACGAGCGGCACCGTGCCATCGACCACCAGCGCCCGCAGGACGAACATGTCGTGCCCCTGGTCGGAGTCCCAGGCACCTCGTGTCGGGAGGCCGGGCAGCCGGAGCAGCGCGGCGAGGACCAGCAGTCCCAGCAGGACGGCCAGCTCGATCCGGTGCCGGTTGCGCGGGTCCGCCAGGAAGCTCACGCCTGGGCGGCCGCGTCGTCGTCGGCGGGCGCGCTCCGACCCTTCACGTTGCGCGCGCGGAACGCCGCATCCGGCAGGTCCGCGAGCGGCCGGCCCGCGACGATGTCGTGGAGGCGGGCGATGTTGACCGCGTCATACCCCTCGTCCATGCCGGGCGTCTCGAGGTAGTAGGTCACGTGCTCGAGCGCAGGGTGGGTCACGATCCTGTGGATCCCGTTCGTGCCGATGCCCCCCGCCCCGAGGTGCTCATGCCGGTCGGCGCGTGACCCGAGCTCGGCCTTGGAGTCATTGAGGTGGACCATGCGGAACCGGTCCGTGCCGGGCCCGTCGGCAATCGCGGCCATCAGGTCGTCAACGCCGGCCGCCGAGTCGATCCGGTAGCCGGCACCCCAGGCGTGGGCGGTGTCCAGACAGAAGCCGAAGCGATCCCGCGGCACCCCCGCGTCGGCCACCGCGTTGTCGATGCGGTCCAGCTCCTCGACCGTCATCCCCAGCCCGAACCCGCCGCCGGCCCCGTTCTCGAGCACCAGCACCGGATCCGGCGCATCGCCACCGATCGCGGCGAACACCTGGGCAAGCCCGTCGGCCACGCGCCGGACGCCCGTCCCGACGCCCGCACCCCGGTGCGACCCGATGTGCACGTTGAGGAAGGCGGCGCCGTAGTCCTGCGCCACGCGCAGCTCGTTGACCAGGAGGGCGACGGACCGGCCGTGGACCTCTTCGTCGGGCGTCGCGAGGTTGACCAGATACGGCGCGTGGATCGCCAGCGGGGCGATGCCGTGACCGGCGAGACGGTCGAGGAATGCCGGCAGCTCGCGGGGGAGGGCCGAGCGGCGGCGCCAGGACGTCGGGTTGTCGCTGAAGACCTGGAGCGCCGAAGCGCCGATCTCGGCCGCCCGGTCGGCGGCCTTGACCATCCCCGCGCCAAGCGCGAGGTGTGCGCCCAATCTCCGGCCGTTCGCAAGCATCTCGGTGACAAGCGTATCCCGACCGACGGAGCCGTCGCAGCCTAGACTGCCGTTCATGGACCCGGAGACCGTTGCGGCACTGCGTGCGCTGGTTGACCAGCATCGCCTGCGGATCGTGGCCCGCGTGGCGGCGGCGCCCGCTGCTGCGGGGACCCTCGCCCTGGAGCTTCGGCTCCCCCTGCCGGCCGTTCGCCGCCACCTCGGGGTCCTGCTGGCGGCCGGCCTCGTCGAACGCCGGGACGCACCCGGGACCGCAACCGGGCGCGGCCACGGTGCTGCCGGTGCTGCCGGTGCTGCCGAAGTGTTCACCGCCCGCCTCGACCGGGTAGGTGATCTCGGCCGGCGCCTGGCGGAGCTCGCCTCCGAGGCGGACGGCACCGCGACCGGCCCGGACGGCGACTGGCCCCACGGGGGCGAAACGCTCGGGGAGACGCTCGAGCGCCTGCGGCTGCCGCCGGAGGAGGCAAAGGTCATCCGCTCATACCTGGTGGACGGGCGCCTGGCGACCATCCCGGCCCAGCCGAAGAAGCGCGACGTGATCCTGCGCTTCCTGCTCGAGCGCGTGTTCACCGAGGATCGGCCGTACCCGGAGAAGGAGGTCAACGCGCGGCTGGCGCTGTTCCATCCGGACGTGGCGTCCCTGCGGCGATACCTCGTGGACGAGCGCCACGTGGAGCGTGAGGCCGGGATCTACCGGCGGCGGGTCCGGACGCCCGGCGGCTGATCATCCCCGCCGGGCAACCGTGCGGGCCGGGAACGCCCGCCCCCGGTCAGCGGCCCTTGGTGGCGCCCCTGCGCGCCGGGCCGTGGTCTCCGCCCACCATCGGCTCGATCAACCCGTAGTTGCCGTCCTTGCGCCGGTAGAGCACCGCCACGCGCTCGCTCTCGCCGTTCACGAAGACGAAGAAGTCGTGGCCCAGCTCCTCCATCGCCGCAACCGCGTCCTCCTCGAACATCGGCTCGATGGCGAAGCGCTTGGTCTTGACGACCTGCCGTTCCCGGGCGCCGTCCGATGTGCCGTCGGCGATCTTGCGCAGGAGCGTCTTCTCCTCCTCGGGCCTGGCCCGGAGGCGCGGCTTCTCCTTGTGGTCGATCGCCTGGCGCTCCACCTTGTCCACGACCTCGTCGATCGCGTTCTGGTAGGAGCTGCCGGTTGCCCGGCTGCGCAGGGTATGACCGTCGATCACCAGCGTGACGTCCGCGGTGTGCGCGTCCGCGACACTCCGGTGCTGCTCGTTCGAGAGCTCGATGACGGCATCCGTGTGGTCATCGAGGAGCCGCTCGAGGCGCGTGAACTTGCGTTCCGCGTATTGCCGGACCCGTTCCGGAACCTCGACGTTCTTGCCCCTGACGATCGTCCTCACGGTTGACCTCCCGGCGCGGATCGCGCCTGGCTGCGTGGGGCGGGGGAGCGCGCGTCTCGCCTCCACCCGGAACGCGAGTATAGCCATCGGCGTCACCCACACCGTAGGGCGGAACGTCACCGCACGGACCGCTCATCGCTCCCTTGCGACCGTGACCGCGCTCACCGCCACCACACCCGCGTCGAGGAGCGCAGCCGCCGAGGCCGTGAGCGTCGCGCCCGTGGTCACCACGTCGTCCACCAGGACCACCCAGCGCCCCGCGACACGGTCCAGCAGGCGCGGGTCCACGGTGAACGCATCCGCGACGTTGGCGGCCCGGTGCCGGCGGTCCAGGCGGAACTGGGGTGCCGTCGCCCGGGACCGGATCACCGCCTCGCAGACCGGCAGCCCGAGCGCCGCGCCCGCGACACCCGCGATCAGCACGGCCTGGTCGTAGCCGCGCTCGCGGCGCCGGGCCGCATGCACCGGCACCGGGACCAGCACCTCCCCGCC
>JBAXFC010000258.1:0-5637 GCA_037140135.1 Chloroflexota bacterium | reverse complement strand
CTCAAGATCAAGGTGGGCGGGCCGTCCGACATCGAGACGCTGGAAGCCGTCCGCTCGGTCTTCGGGGGCCCGATCCGCGTGGACGCCAACACCGGCTGGACGCCGGAGGGCGCCGTCGCCATCCTGCCGGAGCTGGAGCGCCTGGGCGTGGAGCTGATCGAGCAGCCCTTCCCGGCCCGCCGCCTGGACCAGCTCGCCTGGCTCCAGGAGCGCTCCTCGCTGCCGATCGTGGCCGACGAGAGCTCGGTCACGATCGAGGATCTCGATGCGCTGGTGGGCGTCGTCGCCGGCGTCAACGTGAAGCTGGCGAAGGTCGGGGGCATCGCCCCGGCGCGGCGGATGCTGGAGCGGGCGCGGGAGCTCGGCTTCCGCACGTTCATCGGCTGCATGGAGGAGACGTCGATCGTGATCGCCGCCTCCGCGGTGGTCTCGCCCCTCGCGGAGTGGGTGGATCTCGACGGCTGTCTGCTCCTCGCGGCAGACCCGGTCACCGGCCTCTCGATCGGTCCCGACAAGCGCTGGCACCTGTCCGGTCGTCCCGGTCTCGGGCTCGACCTGGACGCATCGGCTCGCCTGTAACAGATCGGCCAGACCGCCGTTTCGGCGGACTGCACGTCCGCGGCCTGGCCGATCCACAGGTTTCGGGGGACCTTCGGCGACTGTCCACCGAGGGTTGCGTGCTGTGGACAACTCGGTGGGCAACATCGTGGAGAAGCCCCTACCGGCTCTTCGCGATAGCGGCGTAGCATCTGCGTGTCGCCGCAGTTCCGGGGCCACCGGGGAGGGGCCCACGGCGGACAGCCACCGTCTATGTCGCCGGCCATGGGCAGCACCCGTCCAGCCACCGGCTGTCACCGCGCGCCCTGTTGGAATGAGGAGGACCCGCATCGATGCTGCCCGTCGGCCATGACGTCACGTCCACGCCCGAGGCGGATGCGTTCGTCCGGTTCTGCTACCAGCGCCGTCGCGTCGGGTGGCCCGAGCTGTACGACGAGATGTGCGCCGTGGCGACGCGAGGGCTGTACCGCGGCATGGGCCACGACGCGCTCGCGGAGATCGGCGTCGGGTTCTCCCTGTTCGAGACGCCGCGCCTGGCGGCACTGGTGACCCGCGTCGCGGCCGAGGAGCAGGCCGTCCGGCGGGCTGCGCGGGCGGCGGCGCTGGAGGCGCTGCGGGACACGGACCCAGGCTCCAGGGCCGCTGATTCGGTCCTGGTGATCGAGGGCCCGCAGGCCGCAGCGCGGAGTGTCGCGGCGGCCTGACCGCCTGCCCCGTCTGGCCCTACAATCCGCGGGTCGGACGTCCCGACTGCGCACTCTCCTGTTCGCTCACTGGGGCCCGCGTGACCGAGGAGCACCCGGATCTGCGGCGTGACGCCGCGGACCACCGAGACCTCAACGCGGGGGGAGCATCCCGGGTCCACCCGAGCCCGTCGGATGCACGGCGTGTCGATCCGCGCGCTGCATTCGCGTGGGCGCTTGTCGCCCTCGGCCTTGCCCTTGGGGTCGTCCGGCTCGTCTTCCCGCAGGTGCCGCCCAGCCTCCTGACCTTGCCGGCAGGCGGTCTGGCCGTGCTCGTGATGGTCACGGTCTCCGTCCGCGATGGCGGCCGGTGGCGCGCGACGGGGCTCCTCATCGCGTGCTCGATCGCCGTCGGGACCACCGCGATGACGTTCTTCGCAACCTCCGCGCAGCGGCCGCAGCACGAGGCTCTCGACACGGTCTCGTACCTGTTCGCGGTCGCGGGCACGGTCACCTTCGTCCGGCGCATGTCCCGCTCGGATCCGGACGCCTGGCTCGACGCGTTGACCGTGGGCGTCTTCCTCGCGCTTGCCATGCTCGAGTTCGTCATCGACCCGAACGGGACGGTCGTGCCCAATCCCGGTGGCGGCGTGTTCTCGCTGGTCTTGTCCATCGTCGTGGACGTCCTCGTTCTGACCGCGGTCGCACGGCTTGTCATCCGCCCCATGGCCAGCCGGTCGATCACCTTCCTGGGTCTGATCGTCGCCCTGGTGATCCTGGTCGACGCCGCCTACAACGCCGGCGGTCCGAACCAGGATGGCGCGCGACCCGTGTACGAGGCAGCCTGGTGCCTCGCATACCTGGCCTGGGCCGCCATTGCCGTCCACCCGGACTTCCGGCTGCTGGTGGGCCGGCCCCAAGAGGGGCCCGTCGATCCGCTCGGCATGCGTGGCGGGAACCGCACGCTGGCGGTCCACCTGGCCGCGCTTGGCGCGAGCGCTGCGCTGTTCGCTTACCACTTCGCGAACGACCAGGGCGCAAGCGCGCTGATCTTCGTGGTTGGGATCATCGTCCAGTTCGGACTGACCGGGATCCGCGGCGTCCGGTTCGTGCGCCGGATGAGCGAGACGGCGCGGCTGCGCTTTGCGGCCGAGGAGGCCCTGCGCCGGTCCGAGTCGCGCTTCCGCGAGCTCGCCCGGATGGCGCCGGTGGGGATCGTCCTTGCCGACGCATCCGGCGCCTCGCAGTTCCAGAACGAGGCGTGGGGCATCACCTCAGGCCAGGTGCCGGGAACCGTCAGCCGGGAGGACTACGGCGCGACCATCCACCCCGACGACACCGGGCGGGCGGTCGAGGCATGGCGGCAGTCGATCGCGACCGGCGAGCCGATGGACCTCGAGTACCGCTACCTCCACACCGACGGGACCGTGCGCTGGGTCCAGGCCAAGGCCGCGCCCCTGGGCGATGCGGCCGGCGCCCGCTACGGCTGGGTGGGGACGGTGGCCGACATCACCGGCCTCGTGGAGTCCCGGGAGCGCGCCGAGCGGCGGGAGCGGTTCATCATCGCCCTGATCGAGCAGTCGCCGATCGGCATCGCGCTGTATGGCGCCAACGGGAGCCCGCTCCAGGTCAACGACGCGGAGCGCAGGATCCGGCGCGCGGCTGGCGTCCTTGCCGACGTCCGTGACGCCCGCAAGGATCCGCTCCTCGGCGCGCTCGGCCAGCGTGACGCCATCCTGCGCGCCTACGCCGGCGAGGGCTCGGACGGAGACGGGGTGCCGGTCCGGGTGCCCGCGGTGGGGCCGGTGGCCGGGCGCGAGACCTGGGTGCGGATGCGCTGGTTCCCGATGCGCGAGGCCGATGGCGCCGTGGTCGCGGTCATCTCGTTCGCCGAGGACGTGACCACGACGGTCAGGGCGGCGGCGGAGCGGGAACGCGTGGAGACCCGGCTCCGTGAGGCTGCCAAGCTCGAGGCGCTGGGCGTGCTCGCAGGCGGGATCGCCCACGACTTCAACAACCTGCTGGTCGCCATCCTGGGCCACGCAGAGCTCGCCCGGGCGGAGGTGCCCGATGATTCCGATGCGGCGCGGGACATGGAGGCCGTGGAGGTTGCAGCCGGCCGGGCCGCGGATCTCGCTCGCCAGATGCTCGCCTATTCGGGTCGCGGCAGCTTCGTGGTCGGGCCGGTCCGTCTCGACACCCTGGTCCGCGAGATCGGCGACCTGCTGCACCGGTCGATCGCGAAGAGCGCCACGCTCGAGTACGACTTTGCGCCCGACCTGCCGCCGGTGATCGCCGACGCGACGCAACTCCGGCAACTGGTGCTGAACCTGATCGTCAACGCGTCCGACGCCTTGGAGGGACGACCCGGCAGGATCCACCTGCGGACCGGGTGGATCGATCTCGCCGCCGACGCGCAGGGCGTGGTCCCGGGCACCGAGACCGCTCCCGGCCGATACGTGATGCTCGAGGTGACCGATACTGGGCACGGGATGGATGAAGCAACGGTCAACCGCATCTTCGACCCGTTCTTCTCGACCAAGGCGGCCGGTCGCGGGCTTGGCCTCGCGGCGACCATCGGGATCGTGAAGGGCCACGGCGGCGCAATCCGCGTCGAGAGCGCGCCCGGTACCGGGACGCGCTTCGAGGTGCTGCTCCGGCCCACCGGCGAAGCGCACGACGGAGGCTCGCCGGCAGGGGCGGCGGGTTCCGGATCGGGCTGGATCCGCCCGGAGCCGGGCTCACGCCCGGTCCGCCAGCGTGCCTTCGATGACAGCCGTGCCGGGAAGCACATCCTCATCGTGGATGACGAGGCAACCGTCCGGCTCATCGGGCGCCGCATCCTTGAGAAGGCCGGCTACGTGGTCAGCGAGGCCGTTGACGGGCCCGAAGGGCTCGAGGCGTACGAGACCGATCCGCATGGCGTGGACGCCGTGCTCCTCGACCTGACCCTGCCGACGATGGACGGGACGCAGGTCCTGGACCGGATGCGCGAGGTTCGCCCGGCGCTGCCGGTGGTCATCTGCTCGGGGTGGGCGGCCGAGGAGGTGGCGGACCGCCTGGACACCGATCACATCACGCAGTTCGTCCAGAAGCCGTACATGTCCGACGTGCTGCTCGAGGCGATCGCGATGGTGCTCGAGGCGGGCGCCGACTGAGCGTCGTATCCGAGGCGACCGGCGTGATGCAGCGGGCCGGTACAGCCAGCCTGGCACGGGGCCCGGGGGCCCGCCGAGACCGGGTGGACCAGGATCAGGCCCGGATGCGCCGCCGGGACATCTCGCCCTCGATCTGGCGTTCCGCTTCGACGTAGCGGTCGATCTGCTCGCGCAGCTGGTTCGCCTCGGGGGTGTAGAGGTGGACCTGCTGCTGCAGGATGTACGACAGCCGGCGGCTGGTCATCCGCACGTGGTCCAGGTTCTTCATCAGGACCAGCGGGTCCATGGAGGCGAGGTCGGACGGGTGGTACATCTGGTTCATCGGCATCCATGCTAGCCCAAGCGGGCGGGCCCACGCGCGGCGGTTCTGGCGCCCCCGGGCCGGCCGCCGGCCATCGAACGCGCGGCCCGGGTCAGAGCGCGCGCAGCCTCGTCGGCGGCCAGGTCCAGTCCACGGGCAGGTCGGCGGCCGCGAGGGCACGGCGCCGGCCGGCCTCGGTCGCGCCCAGCACCAGGATCGCGTCGGTCTTGGTGGCCTGACCGGCCTCGTCGCCCCACAGCCGCGTCATCTTGCGGTTGGCGGCGACCTCATCGCGAACCACGCCCGCGAGCCGGAACCCGGCGGGGATGGCCGCCTCCTCGAACACCCGCTCCACGAGCCCGTGGCCATCGGTGGAGGGCTTGCCCCGGTCGCGCTCCACGTCGCCGATGACGATGACCGCGATGCCGTCGTCGGTGAGGGCCGGGCGCAGGTCCGTGAGGACGTCGCGCATGAAGGCGAGGTAGGGCTCGCTGCGATGAGCGTCATCGAGCAGGGCATCGATCGCCCGGGCGTCCTCGCCCAGGACCCACGTGCGCAGCCAGTTGTAGTAGCCGTACTTGAGCACGCGCAGGTAGGGCGGCGAGGTGACGACGAGGCGGGCACGGTCGGGGAGGCCGCGGGCCTGGAGCGCGGCGCGGGTGCGCGTGCCGGCGGTCCGCGCATCGCCGAGCAGGGCGATCCCATCGGAGGAGGGGAGCGGCTGGCGGTAGAGGCGGTCCAGCTTGGCCTCGAGCGCATCGAACACGTCGCGCTCGGGCGCCTCGTACCCGGTCCGGGCCACGAAGTCGCGGACGTAGCGCGGGGCCATGCTGAAGGTGTTGGGCATGACCGTGGACAGGTAGGACGGCGTCTTGCCGTGCAGGATCCCGGCCTGCGCCCCCGCGAGGAAGCGATCCGTCCGATCCCCGAGGTGCAG
>JBAXFC010000257.1:0-5703 GCA_037140135.1 Chloroflexota bacterium | reverse complement strand
TCATGACGCCCAGCGCCACCTCGCCGCCGTAGATGTTGCCGAAGAGTCGCATCGAGAGCGTCACGGGCTTCACGAACTCCAGCAGGAGCTCCACGAGGCCCACGAACATGGCGATGAGGCCCGCTCCGATGCCGTTCTTGAACTCCCCGAGCGGGAAGAACTTGGACAGGTAGCCCAGGAAGCCGAGCTTGCGGAAGCCCTGGTACTCGAAGAAGCCGAAGGCGACGAGCGCCAGGCCGATCGTGATGTTCACGTCCGAGGTGGGCGCGCGCAGGGGCTCGACCTTGCCGACGAACGGCACCAGGCCAACCCAGTTGCTGAACAGGATGTAGAGGAAGAAGCCTGCGAACAGCGGGATGTACGGCTTGGCCGCAGGCCCGCCGAGGCTCATGCCGAAGCCCTCGACCGCCTCCCAGACCCACTCGATGAGGTTCTGGGCCCTGCCCGGAACCATCGCCTTGCCGCGGGTCAGCAGGAACAGCGTGATGAGCAGGAAGATCGAGACGATCCACATCGTGAGCACGGTGGACGAGATGGCGGGGACGAAGACCACGAGCGTCGTCGCGGGCGCCAGCGTGTTGTACGTCGCCTGGTCAGGCACAAGGACGGCGGGCGCCGGGAACTCCAGGTTGCCGTCGATGAAGCAGACCGGGAACGCGCACTCGCCACCGGGGTTGTTCTTGTCGTACGGCGGGGCCAGGAACATGGCGACGACGTCGATCACGACGACCAGGGCGAGGAGCAGCAGGATATAGGTCTTCTGGGACATGCCCTTGGACGCCGCCTGCGTGTCGCTCACGTTTCCTCCAAGCAGTTCGTCGCGCGGTCCGTTCCCGCGCTTCGTCGAGCCTGTTCCGTGGCCGGTCGTTACCCGAACCGCTTCAGGAACCGTGTGATCATCCGGTAGATCCCCACCGTCCCGATCCCGGCACCGGCGAGGAAGCCGATCAGGACGAAGACTGGCAGGGTGTTGAGCTGCTGGTCAGCCCAGTAGCCCGCCGCCACCCCGGCAAGGGTCGTCACAAGGAGGAGCACGCCGATCTCGGAGAAGAGGGCGAAGTAGGCTCCGAAACCGTCGTTCATGGGCGACCAATCACCGCGCGGCGAACTATACCAGAGCCCCCCGGGGGCCAGAAGCGGCTTTCCCGGGTTGCGGAGACCTCATCCTGCTACTGCAGCGCAAGGATCGCGTCGAGGTAGATGCGGCCGTTGCCTGCCGGGGAGACCTTGATCGTGTGGGTCCCCGCGGCCAGCGAGCCGACGAAGACGAGCCGCTGCCCGGCAGCCGTCGTCTGGCGCTCGCTGACGGTGCCCACGAGCACGCCATCGACATAGACGCGCAGGCTGCCGAGGCCGGGGCCGCGTGGCGCCACGATGGCGAACTGGCGGCCCGTGATGGAGATGGTGGCCGACGCGCCGGCGGACGTGGCGCTCACCAGGGTCTTGCCGAAGGCGGTGGGGCTGGCGGCCGAGACCCAGCCGGTCCTGGTGATCGAGGTGCTCCGGTCATCCCAGCGGGAGATCCTGGTGGCAGGCGTGGCCTTGTAGACGCTCCTGCGGCCGGCGGCGTCTGCCGCCACCACGCGCCAGGCGAAGTTGGGCCCGACGGCCACGGTGCGCACGGAGCTGGTGGCCTTGGTGCCCGCCAGGATCGCGGCCCCGAAGGAGGTGCCGCCGTTGGTGCTCTGGTAGAGGTTGAAGCCGCGCATGGTCGTGCCGGCCTTGGTGACGCCGCACCAGGCGACCCGGATCGGGACCCCCGTGGTCATGGCGCCGTTGCCGAGGAAGCCGGCGGTGGGGGTGTCGAGGATCGGGTTGGCGGCGAGACCGTCCTGGCCGGGCCGGGCGATGGTCAGGATCACCGTGCCACTGGCGGGCTCGCCGTGGCTGTCGGAGATCGTGTAGGTGAACAGGTCATCACCGATCGAACAGCCCTTGGGGTCGTAGATGACGCCGGCGCCGCCGGGCGCGATCGACACGATCCCCCGGCTCGCCGTGCCCACGCCGGTCACGGTGATGGTGTCCGACGGCTCGGAGGGGGCGCCGCCGACCAGCGGGCCGGTGAAGTCGTTGGCCAGGACGTTGATCGTGGTGGTCGTGGTGGCTCGCACGACGATGCCCGCATCGGTCTTGGCGATCGGCTTGTCGTTGAGGTCGGTGACCGTGATCGAGACCGTGGCCGGCAAGGAGTCCGACGTCCCGTCGTAGACCGTGAACGTGAACGAGTCGGGGCCGTTGTAGTTGGCGACCGGCTTGTACGTGAGGTCGGGAGCCGTGCCGGTCAGCGCGCCGTGGACCGGCGTGGCGACCGAGTAGGTCAGCGCCGACAGCTCGACGTCGGTCCCGGTGAGCGTGATCTGGGTGCCCGCAGTGTCCTCGTCGAGCGTGACGGACTGGGGGGTTGCGACCGGGATGTCGTTGACCGCGGTGACGGACAACGTGATCGTGGAGAGGTTCGAGGTGGCGACGCCGTCCGTCGCCTCGAAGGTGAACGAGTCGGGCCCGTTGTAGTTGCCGGCGGGCGTGTAGGTCCAATCGCCCGTGCCCGGGGTGACCACGACGACGCCGTGCCCGGCCTGGGTCACGACGGAGTGCACGAGCGCATCGAGGTCGGCGTCCGTGCAGGAGAGGGTCCCGCTCTGCACGGTGTCCTCGTCGGCGGCCGCAGGGGCGGCGTCGGAGCAGACGGGCGCGTGGTTGTCGATGCCGATCTCGACGATGGCCGGGTCGGAGTCCACGGTGCCGTCGAAGGCGATGACCGTGAAGCTGTCGGCACCGCTCACGTCCTTGGCGGGGGTGTAGGTGAAATCGCCGGTCGCCGGGTCGAACGGATCGACGGTGCCCTTCCCGGGTCCCGTCCCGATCCGGAGCTCGAGCGGGTCGTTGTCGGCATCGGTGCAGGTCACGCCGCCCACCACGGCCACGTTCTTGTCGGTCGCGAGGGTCGCCCCCGTGCAGACCGGCTGGTCGTTCACCGAGTGCACGGTGATCGACATGGTCGCCGCGCTGGAGTCCACCTGCCCGTCGTTGGCCTTGAACGTGAAGCTGTCGGCGCCGTGGTAGTTGCCCGCCGGGTCGTACGTCCATGAGCCGTCGGTCGCGACGGCGGCGGCGCCGTGCGTGGCGGAGCTCACCAGGGAATAGGTCAGCGGGTCGTTGTCGGCATCGGTGCAGGTGATCGTGCCCACCTGCTGGACATCCTCGTTGCCGCTGGTCGAGGAGCCGGCGCAGACCGGCGTGTCGTTCACGGCGGTGACCTCGATCGTGACGATGCCGTCCACCAGGGAGTCGAGCGAGCCGTCGTCAACCTTGAAGGTGAACGAGTCCGGGCCGTTGTAGTTGCCGTCGGGGTGGTAGGTCAGGCTGGGGGCGGTGCCGGTGAGCGTGCCGTGGGCGGGGTCGGTGGTCACGGTGTACGTGAGCCCGGAGCCCTCGACATCGCTGCCGGTGAGGGTGATCGCCTTGGCGGTGTCCTCGGCCGTGGAGACGGACTGGTCGTTGGCGACCGGCGCGTCGTTCACGGCGGTGACGTCGATCGTGACGATGCCGTCCACCAGGGAGTCGAGCGAGCCGTCGTCAACCTTGAAGGTGAACGAGTCCGGGCCGTTGTAGTTGCCGTCGGGGTGGTAGGTCAGGCTGGGGGCGGTGCCGGTGAGCGTGCCGTGGGCGGGGTCGGTGGTCACGGTGTACGTGAGCCCGGAGCCCTCGACATCGCTGCCGGTGAGGGTGATCGCCTTGGCGGTGTCCTCGGCCGTGGAGACGGACTGGTCGTTGGCGACCGGCGCGTCGTTCACGGCGGTGACGTCGATCGACATCGTGGCCGCGTTGGAGTCCACGAGGCCGTCATTCGCCTTGAAGGTGAACGAGTCCGGGCCGTTCCAGTTCGACGACGGCATGTAGGTCCAGGATCCGTTCGCGTTGACCACGGCCGTGCCGTGGACGGCGGCGGAAGCGAGCGCATAGGTCAGGGAGCCCGGCGTCTCCACGTCCGTGCAGGTCGTGATGGTCCCCGACTGGAGCGTGTCCTCCGCGCCGGACGAGCCATCGCCAAAGCAGGTGGGCGCATCGTTCTGCGGGACGATCGTGATCGACATGGTGGCCGTGCCGGAGTCCACGTGACCGTCGTTCGCCTTGAACGTGAAGCTGTCGGCAGACGTGGAGTTCAGGGTGGGCTGGTAGCTCCAGGTTCCATTCGCGTTCACGGTCGCGGAGCCGTGCGAGGCGTTCGCAACCCGGCTGTACGTGAGCGGGTCGAGGTCCACGTCGGAGCACGTGATCGTGCCGGTCTGCTGGGTGTCCTCGTTGCCGCTGGTGCTGGCCGGCGAGCAGACCGGCGCGTCGTTGACGGAGGTGACGACGATGTCGAAGGTGACGGACGCGGACGTGTCCACGCTGCCGGCGCCCTCGGACCCGCCGTCATCGTGGATGCGGACGGTCACCGTCGAGGTGCCGTGGGCGTTGGCGGCGGGCGTGAAGGTCAGGGTGCCCACAGCGGAGATCGCCGGGGCGGTGGAGAACAGGCTCGCGTTCGTCGGGCTGACCAGGAAGTCAACCACCTGGTAGCTCTCGTTGGGGCCGGCGGAGATGCCCGCGGCCCAGGGGGCGCTGTAGGCGCCGGAGTCCTCGGCGACCGTGACGGTGGCCGCCCCCGGGGTGAAGGACGGGACGTCGTCCACGGGGTTCACGGTGACGGTCATCGTGGCGGTGTTGGAGTTGCCGTGGCCGTCGTTGGCCCGGAAGGTGAACGAGTCGGAGCCGTGGTGGTCCGCGGCCGGGTCGTAGGTCCAGGTGCCGTTGGCGTTGACGACCGCCGTGCCGTGGGCCGCCGCTCCGACCAGGGCGTAGACCAGCGGGTCGAGCTCGGTGTCCGTGCAGGTGATCGTGCCGGACTGCTGGGCGTCCTCCAGGCCGGAGGTGCTGTCCGCAGCGCACACGGGCGGGTCGTTGGGGCTGACCGTGACGGTGACGGTGGCCGGCGCCGAGGTGCCGGTGCCGTCGGTGGCGGTGTACGTGAAGCTGTCGGGACCGTGGTAGCCGGGGTCGGGCGTGTAGACGGCGTTGGTCGTGCAGACGTTGGGCACCAGCCCGTTGCAGCTGTACGGCGCGGTGAACTCGACGGAGCCGTGCGACGGACCGGTGGCGATGGCGAACAGGGTCGTGGCGTCGCCATCCACGTCGGTGGCGCTGACGCCGATGTCCCCGGCGATGTCCTGGGCGATCGTGCCCGACCCGGTGGCGGCGACCGGCGCGTCGTTGAGCGACGAGATCACGATGTCGAAGGTGACCGGTGCGGACGTGTCAACGCTGCCGGGGGCGGCGGTCCCGCCGTCGTCGTGGATGCGGACGGTCACCGTCGAGGTACCGTGGGCGTTGGCGGCGGGCGTGAAGGTCAGCGTGCCGGCGGCGGAGATCGCCGGGGCGGTGGAGAACAGGCCGGCGTTGGTGGGGCTGACCAGGAAGTCCACGGCCTGGGAGCTCTCGTTGGGGCCGGCGGAGATGCCCGTGGCCCAGGCGGCGCTGTAGGCGCCGGAGTCCTCGGCGACCGTGACCGTCGCGCCGCCCGGGGTGAAGGTGGGGACGTCGTTGACCGGGTTGACGGTGACGGACATCGTGGCGGTGTTGGAGTCCACGAAGCCGTCGTTGGCCGTGAAGGTGAACGAGTCGGAGCCGTGGTGGTCCGCGGCCGGGTCGTAGGTCCAGGTG
>JBAXFC010000256.1:0-5712 GCA_037140135.1 Chloroflexota bacterium | reverse complement strand
GACTCGAGGCGCGCGAGGAGGATGTGCCGGTTCTCGTCGGTCGGATCCGCCTGCCATGCCTCGAGCGCCTCGAGCGTGGCCACCATCGGAAAGGGCCCGGCTGCGGGCACGGACGCACCAGGCGCGGGGGCGAGGGCGGGAACGGCTGGTCGGATGCGGGTGGCCATCGGCCGCAGCCTAGCAGCCTGCGACCCCCGCAGGCGCGCCCCGCGGGAACACCTGCCCCGCCCTTTGGGCCATTGGTCACTTCGCATATGCGACGATCCCGCCGACCATTCCCCAATCCATTCGCGACCAGACGAATCAGGAGTGCCCCTGCCCGTGGAGCCGATCACCCCCACCCAGCCTGCCGCGTCCCCGGCCCAGACCGAGCGGGATGGCGCCCAGGCACCCGGTCCGCTCAGCCGCCGCGGCTTCCTCGGGGTCGCCGGTGCCGTCGGCCTGACCGCGGTCGCCGCCAGCGTCGCCGCGTGCCAGGCTGCCACCGCACCGACGTGGTCCTTCGGCCCCGCGGCCACGGCTGCTGCCGCAACCGCCGCCCCGGCCACCGCTGCTCCTGCCTCGGTCGCCCCGACGGCGGCCCCGGCCACGACCGCCCCGTCGGTCGCGCCGTCCCCGTCCCTGGATCCCAACATCCCGGCCGGCTGGACGTCCCACGACGTCGCTGCCCGCCAGATCGTCCGCCGCTACGTCGGCAACCTGGCCCCGGCGCTCAAGGGGATCTTCGACCCGGTCAGCCCGGCCATCTTCGAGAAGCTGGCGGCGATCCTCGGCGCGGCGGACGGCTATCCCGAGCTGTCCCTGCCGCCGGCCTTCGCGGTCGTCTCCCAGCTGTACCTCAACGACATCGTCGCGCCGCTCACGCCCACCAAGGACGGCGACGTGTCGGTGTACGACATGACGATCGACGAGATCTTCGCCTCGATCGACGAGATGAAGGCTCCGGTCGCGGCGCTCGGCTACAACAAGCAGTGGCCGGCCCCGACGATCCGCGCGAAGAAGGGCGAGAAGCTCCGCTTCCACTTCACCAACAACCTCAAGGAGACCACGGGCGTCCACTTCCACGGCGTGGAGTTCGCGGACTTCTTCCAGGACGGCGTGCCGTTCGTGACCCAGCTGCCGATCGCCCCCGGTGAGACGTTCACGTACGAGTTCACCGCCGAGCGCTCCGGCTCGCTGATGTACCACTCCCACCACAACGCCACCGACCAGGTCGGCCGTGGCCTCCTCGGCGCCTTCATCGTCGACGATGCCACCAAGCAGGCCCCGGCGTGGGACAGCGAGTACACCTGGATCTCCAACGACGCCCTCGGCGGCTTCACCATCAACGGCCACGGCTTCCCGGCCGTCGTCCCGGTGCTGGCCTACATGGGCGAGCGGGTCCTGATCCGCTTCATGAACGAGGGCACGATGATGCATCCGTGGCACAGCCACGGCTACAGGATGCGTGTGATCGCCCGTGACGGCTACCCGCTCGGCAGCGCGGAATTCGACTGCGACGTCCTGGGCGTCAACCCGGGCGAGCGGTACGACGTCGTGATCACCGCGGACCGCCCCGGCATCTGGGCGTTCCACTGCCACATCCTCCCCCACGTCGAAGGGACGGACGGCATGTTCGGCATGGTCAGCACGCTGATCGTGCTGCCGACCAAGGCGGACAAGGACGCAGTCGTCCAGGCCGTCGCCAGCCAGTACAAACCGGCCTGATGACGGCCATGCCGACGCGGCCGCTGCACGGGGCTGTCCCAGCCGTGGGGACGCAACGTGCGACCACGCCCGCGAAGGCGCGCAAGCTCCTTCTCGCGACCGACCTCGCCGAGGCGTCCGAGTCCGCGACGGACGAGGCGTTCGAGCTGGCCGGCCGCCTGGAGGCGGAGTTGCTGGTGGTCTCGATCATCGACCCGGGCTCGCTCCTGCTGCCGGGCGGACGCTTCCGCGCCCGCGTGGACCAGGTGCGGGAGAAGCGGGAGCAGCTGGCGCAGGCGCTCGTGGAGCGCGGGCGCGAGCTGGGGATCGAGGTCTCCTTCCTCGTCTGGACCGGTGACCCGGGCGACATGATCGTCTCGGCCGCCGAGGCGGAGAAGGTGGACATGGTCCTGGTCGGAAGCCACGGCCGCGGCGCGGTCGGACGCCTGTTCCTGGGCTCGGTCTCGGAGCATGTCGTCCGCAACGCCCCCTGCCCGGTCCTCGTGGTCCGGCCCCGGGAGCAGCCGTTCCACTAGCGCGTGCAACCCGAGACAACGCGAGACGCCCGGCCGCGAGGCCGGGCGTTCTGCTGTCCCGCGACTCCCCTACCTGGTGTACATGCCGTCCGGATCGAGCTCCTCGCGGACGAGCCGGAGCTCCTCCGTCGTGGGCGCCGGCGTGACGGCCAGGTCCGGGCTGACCTTGGGCTCCCAGGCGATGGTGGCGCGCACCTCGTCGAGGGTCGCCCCCGGGTGGAGGAGGTCGAGGCGCATCTCGCCGGTCTCGTCGAAGTGCCAGATCCCGAGGTCCGTGACCACCACCGACGGGCCGCGCCCGTTCCAGCCGCCGGCCTTGCGGATCCTCTCAGCCTGTTCGGCGCCGCCGAGGTTGCCGGGCGAGGTCCGGAAGTCGATCTCCTTCACGAAGGAGCGCGCCGACTGGCGCATGATCACGAAGACCTGCTTCGCGTTGATCGCGATCTCGCACGCGCCCCCGGAGCCCGGCAGCCGGGTCTTGGGCGCGTTGTAGTCCCCGATCACCGTGGAGTTCAGGTTCCCGAAGCGGTCGATCTGCGCGGCGCCCAGGAAGCCCACGTCGATCAGGCCGCGCTGCAGGTAGAAGGCGAACAGCTCGAACATCGAGACCACGGCGGTGGCCCCGGTCACGATCGTCGGATCGCCGATCGAGAGAGGGAGCCGCGCAGGCTCTGCCCCGAAGACGCCCGCCTCGTACACGAGCTCGAGATCCGGGGTGACCGTGCGCTTGGCCAGGTTGACCGCGATGTTCGGCAGGCCGACCCCGACGAAGCAGACGCGCTGCCCCGCGAGCTCGCGCGCTGCGGCCACGATCATCATCTCGCTCTTGGAGAAGCCGAGGTCGCTCATCGGTAGTCACCGTAGTCCACGGAGCCGGACGGGGCCGAGCCGGGTTTGAGGGACGCGATCCGCTCGTCGCCCAGCTTCTGCAGGTAGGCCTCGCGGCCGTCGAGGTCGTAGACCCATTCCTTGAGCCAGGCCTGGGTCTTCTCCTCGTCACGGGAGATGGGGTCCCAGTCGAGGTAGAAGCGGTTGTCGCGGTCGTAGGCGCCCTGGACGTAGGAGGGGTGGGCGCCGAACGGGTCCACCACCACCGCGTCCACGATCAGGCCAGGGATCACCGTCCGGTTGGGATCCGCGCGGACCACCGACTCCTCGACCAGCTCCTCCACCACCACGATCACGCGCTCGGCCGCGAACGCGGCCTCCTTCTGGCAACCGAGCAGGCCCCAGATCTGCGTGTTGCCGCGGGCGTCGGCGCGCTGGGCGTGGATCACGGTCACGTCCGGCCGCAGCGGCGGCACGGCGTACACGACCTCATCGCTGTACGGGCTCTTGATCTCGCGGATCAGCGGGTTGACCTTGGGCAGGTCCGTCTCGAAATAGGAGCGCAGCGGCATGAACGGCAGGTTGGCCGCACCCGCGGTGTACCGGGCGACCATGCCGAAGTGGCTGTACTCCTCCACCTCGAGCGGGGTCTCCACCACGAGCGAGGCGGGCTCGATCCGCCTGCGGATGGCGTTGAGCCCGCCGACCCCGGGGTTGCCGAGCCACGAGAAGATGAGCTTGCGGGCGACGCCGCCGGCGATCATCTGGTCGTAGATCAGGTCCGGAGTCATCCGCGCGAGCGTGAGGTCACGCTTGCGCTGGCGGATGATCTCGTGCCCGGCCGAGAATCCGATGAGGTGGGTGAACCCCTCGATCGCGACGGTGTCGCCGTCCCGGACCAGGTCCGCGACGGCGTCCCGCATCGAGGTGACCTTGCCGGCCATCCCCGCTGCCCTCAGCCGGCGCCGGTCGCGGCGGCCGCCAGGCCCTCCGCCACCTCGGCGGCCACCTCGGCGACGTCGTCCGCGCGATGGAGGGCGACGTGCTCGACGGACTCGGTGAAGATCCGGATCGCCGTCTCGGCCTCCTCCGCGGAGACGACCAGCGGCGGGGACATCCGCACGCAGTCGTCGCCCGCCTCGAGGACCAGCAGTCCACGGTCGAACGCCTGCATCTGCACCGCCTCGGCGGTGTCGCCGGAGTCGAACTGGATGCCGATCATCAGGCCCTTGCCGCGGACATCGCGGACGACGCCCGGGAAGCGGTCCACGAGGGGCCGGAGACCGTCCATGATCTGCGGCCCGCGGGCGGCGGCGTTGGCCATCAGGCCGCCCTCGAGGAGCTTGATGGTCTCCAGGAGCGCCGCGAGCGCGACGGGGTTGCCGCCGTAGGTGCTGCCGTGCGCGCCCGGACCCCAGGTCATGACGCTGGTCTTCGCGATCATCGCGCCGACCGGCATGCCGGAGCCGATGCCCTTGGCCGTGAGCAGGATGTCCGGCTCGACATCCCAGTGCTCGATCGCCCACATCCTGCCCGTGCGGCCGGCGCCCGACTGGACCTCGTCCGCGATGAGCATGATCCCGTGCTTGTCGCACAGGGCCCGCAGCCGCGGCAGGAAGTCGGCGTGGGGGACGACGTAGCCGCCCTCGCCCTGGATCGGCTCCACGATGATCGCGGCGAACTCGTCCGCGGGCATCAGGCGCTTGAAGATCCGGTTCTCGATCTCGTCGAGACCGTCGAGGCCGTACGGGACGTGGTAGACGCCCGGCAGCATCGGGCCGAAGTGGGCGTGGTACTTGGCCTTGGAGCCCGTGAGGCTCACCGCGCCCATCGTGCGGCCGTGGAAGGCGCCGAGGAACGCGATCACGTTCTGGCGCCTCGTGTGGTAGCGGGCCAGCTTGAGGCCCGCCTCGACCGCCTCTGCGCCCGAGTTGCCGATGAAGACCTTGACCGGCTCCTTCATCGGGGCGATCCGGCCGAGCTCGGCGGCGGCCGTGGCGTAGATCGGCAGGTAGAAGTCGCTCGCGGAGAAGTGCTGGAGCTCGCCGGCCTGCTTGCGGATCGCGGCCACCACGTCGGGATGGCTGTGGCCGGTGGAGTTGACGGCGATCCCGGCGGCGAAGTCCAGGAACACGTTGCCGTCGATGTCCTCGATCCTGCAGCCGAGGCCAGGGACGGGGACGATCGGGTAGGCGCGGGGGAGGCTCGGACTTGTCCAGGCGTGGTCGAACTCGATGTGCGCTCGGGCCTTGGGGCCGGGCGGCGGGGTCACGATGTCCGGCACGTTGCGATCCTGGAGCGACGTCACGGGACCTCCTTCAAAGGCTCTCTGGACGCATAGATGTTATGCACTGTGTATACCCAGAATACCAGAGCGCCCCGGCGGCTCGACGTGCCGAAGGTCCCGTCGGAGGGCCGGTCCGGAGGCCGTTGGAGCGGGCGGGACGCGCGACCGGACGGCCAGGGTCGAAGCGTGACGGTGCGTCGGTGTCTCGAGGCCCGGGGCGGGCCAGCGGGGTTGCGCGGGCGGCCCTTCGAGCGCGAGACGTGGGGCCGGGGCGAGCCGGCGGCCCTGCGCCCTGGCCGTCCCGGCGCGCCACGGCAGCGTGCCCAGCCCCGAGGCGCCGTTCTCCGCGTTCCGGTCGGCGGGCGGGAGATCGCC
>JBAXFC010000255.1:0-5726 GCA_037140135.1 Chloroflexota bacterium | reverse complement strand
GCTGGGGGCAAGGAAGCGCAGGAGCTGGGCCAGCTCGTGGCGCAGGTCGGTGCGGTGGACGACCCGGTCCACGAAGCCGTGCCGGAACAGGAACTCGGACCGCTGGAACCCCGGCGGCAGCTCCTGGCCGATGGTGCCCGCGCCGACCCGCGCGCCGGCGAAGCCGATCAGGGCGTTGGGCTCGGCCAGGTTCACGTCACCCATCGCCGCGTACGAGGCGAACACGCCGCCCGTCGTGGGATCGGACATGACCGAGACGTACGGCACGCCCCGGGCGCGCAGGCGCTCGAGCGCGGCCATCGTCTTGGCCAGCTGCATCAGGGCCATCGTCCCCTCCTGCATCCGGGCGCCGCCCGACGCGGAGACGATGACCAGCGGCACGCGCTCCGCGAGGGCGCCCTCGGCTGCCCGGGCGACCTTCTCGCCCACGACGGCGCCCATCGAGCCACCCATGAAGCCGAAGTCCATGGCGAGGATCGCGATCCGCTGGCCCTCGATCAGGCCGTAGCCCCAGACCGCCGCATCCCGCAGGCCGGTGGAGAGCTGGGCCGCAGCGAGGCGGTCCGGGTACGCCTTCTGGTCCACGAACCCGAGCTGGTCCACCGAGACGAGGCCGCCGTCATGCTCCGTGAAGGTGCCCTCGTCGAGGAGCATGCCGAGGCGCACGAGCGCCGGCAGGCGGAAATGGTGACCGCAGGACGGGCAGACGTTGGCCGACTTCTCGAGCGCCTTGTTGAACAGCTGCTCGGAGCATGACGGGCAGCGGGTCCAGAGCTTGTCGGGCACCGCCTCGCGGCGGGACCGGAACTGGGGAAGCTGCAGGGGCATCAGGCGGGTCCTCCGAGTCCGGCGCCCGCAAGCGCCGCGATCCGCTCTGCGCGGCGTGCATGGGCGGTCCGGGCGGCCCGGCCCATCGCCCGGCCGGCCGAGCGCGAGCCCGAGTGCGAGGCGCGCCAGGCAACCCAGGCGACGCCCACGATGGAGATGGCGGCCGACGTGATCGCACCGCCCACGATGAGCGGCCGCCGGTCGGACGACGTGCCGGCGCGCTCGGCCCGGGCGACCGCATCGGCGTCGGACGGGTCCAGGGCACCGGTCAGGACGGCGCGGAGCAGCGGGTCCGCGGCCGGATCCGCCGCGCGGACGGGTGCCCGGAACGGGAGCAGCAGGCCGCCCCGGGGCGCCTCGGCGGTCCAGGCGTGGGACATGGCTGCGAGGTCGCCCAGGCGCGCGGCCAGGCGCTCCTCGAAGCGGAACGACGGGTGGACGCGGACGAGGGCGCCGCGCAGGGCGCGGGCGGTCTCCCGGAGCTCCGGATCAAGGCCGGCATCGGCGGGGACGGCGTTCGCATGGCGGTCCCCGGCTGCGAGCAGGTCGTCGAGGTAGCGGTCCGCGACGAGGGCGTCCACCTGGTCCCGGTCCCGCTCGGGGATGTGCGGGACCGTCACCGGTCGCTCCGGCGGGCGCCGCGGTCATGGCCCAGCTCGCGGGCGACGCTGCCCAGCGCCCGGTGGATCAGGACGCGCACGGCACCCTCCGACCGGCCGAGGACGCCCGCGATCTCGGCGGTGGTCATCTCGTCCACGAAGCGCAGGAGCAGCGCGCGGCGCCGGTCATCCGGCAGGGCCTGGACGGCGAGCAGGGCACGGGCCGCCTCGTCGCGGGTCACTGCATCGGCCTCGACGCTCGAGCGGTCCGCGAGCTCGAGCCCTGCGCCGAGGGCCGCCTCCAGCGACGCCGCGGGCCGCCGGCGTTGCGCTCGCCGCTCGTTGGCGATGACGTTGCGGGCGATGCGGAAGAGCCAGACGCGGAACGTGGAGGCCTCCGGGCCATCCTCGGGCCGCGCCTGCTCACGGAAGCGCGGAAGCGCGGCCAGTGCGCGCAGGAAGGTCCGCTCGGTCGCGTCCTCCGCGGCGTGGTGGTCGGCGAGCTCGTAGAGCGCGAAGGCGTACACCTGGGCCAGGTACTTCCGGTAGAGCGCGTCGAACTGGGTGGGGTCCCGGCGAGCCGCCTCGACGAGCCGGCGGTCGCGGTCGAGCACGACGACGGGTGCCGCCGCGCGCTCACGCCTACCAAACACCGGCCGGGCCATCGCGTTACACCTGCCCCGGAGCAAGGCGCACGCGGACGACCTCGCCCCCGTGGACCTGGCGCTCGCCGCCGGGGGCGGACTCGTCGGCCAGCACGAGCGCCCCGTGCTCGGCGTCCACGCCCAGCGCGAGGAGCGGCTCGCTGGCCGAGCCGTCGCTCGCCTCGAGGGTGACCAGGCAGCCGGTGGTGACCTGCCGGCCCGTCCACGTCCCGAGGTCGAAGTAGCCGGTGCGGAGCGCCTCGAACCGGGTCTCGAGATGACCCATGAAGGCGGCGAGCAGGGCCTCCCGGTCGATCGGACGACCGCCGGACGCCTCCTCGAGGCTGGTCATCGTGGCTGCCAGGTCGGGCGGGAAGTCGGCCCGGCGCCAGCCGGCGTTGATGCCGATGCCGACGACCACTCGCGGGTCGGCGGTGCCCAGGCCGTCGCTCTCGCCGAGGACGCCCGCAAGCTTGTGCAGCGAGAGGGGTCCGGCCAGCCGCGCGGCCGCTTCGTCCGGGCCGAGATCCCCGGTCAGGAGCGCATGCGGGCCGCTCGTCTCGATGACGAGGTCGTTGGGCCACTTGAGCCGGATCCCGCCGACCGGCAGCCCGGCAACCGTCTCGGCGGCGTCGCACATCGCCAGCGCAACCGTGGCCGCGATCCGCCAGCTCCGGCCGGGTTCGATCCAGGTAGGCCGGAAGCCTGCCGACAGGAGCAGCGCCGCACCGTCCGGGGCTTCCCAGGTCCGGCCGAGCCGGCCGCGCCCGGCGGTCTGCTCGCCGGCCGTGGCGACGCAGACCTCGGGGGTCGCACCCTGCAGCCAGGTGCGGACGACATCGTTGGTCGAGCCGACGGTCGGGAAGTGCTCGACGCGGCTGTAGACGCCTCCGGGTACGGTCTCGGCCACCGGTTCCGGCTAGCCGGCGGTGGCGCCGGCCGCGTCGACCGGTTCGGGCTGCTCGAGCTCGAAGGCCGCGTGCAGCGCGCGCACCGCGTCCTCCACCCGGTCCTCGGCGATGATCGTGGTGATCCGGACCTCGGAGGTGGAGATCATCTCGATGTTGATCCCGGCATCGGCGAGCGTCCCGAACATCCGGGCGGCGTAGCCCGGCGCGTTCTGGATGCCGGCGCCCACGATCGACACCTTGGCCACCGAGGAGTCGGTGGTGATGTCGCGGAAGCCCATGTCGCGGATGAGCGGCTCGAGCAGGCGCTTCGCCTTCGCCAGCTCCACGCGGGGGATGGTGAAGGAGAGGTCCGTGGCGCCGCCGTGGCCCACGTTCTGGACGATCATGTCCACGTTGATGCCGGCCTCGGCGAGCGGGCCGAAGACGCTGCGCGCGACGCCCGGCTGGTCCGGGACCTCGACGAGCGTGATCTTGGCGACGTTCCGGTCATGGGCGAGGCCCCGGACCTTGTTCCGCTGCTCCACGAGCGGGTCCTCCTTGATCAGGGTTCCGGGGGCGTCCTCGAACGAGCTGAGGACTTCGATGATGACGTCGTTGACCCAGCCGAGCTCGACGGCCCGGACCTGCATGACCTGCGCGCCCTGGTTGGCCAGCTCCATCATCTCCTCGTAGCCGATGACGGAGAGCTGCCGGGCCTCGCCGGCGATGCGCGGATCTGCGGTGTAGATGCCCTTGACGTCGGTGTAGATCTGGCAGCGGTCCGCCTTGAGGCCGGCCGCGAGGGCCACGGCCGTCGTGTCCGAGCCGCCGCGGCCGAGCGTCGTGATCTCGGCGCCATGGACGTCGCTCGCGGTGGGGCTGTCGTCGAGGCCGATCGCCTTGACGCTCATCCCCTGGAACCCGGCCACGATCACGACCTTGCCGGCCGCGAGCTCCGCGTGGACGCGTCGCGGATCGATGCCCGCGATACGCGCCTTGCCATGGCGGCCGTCGGTGGTGATGCCGGCCTGGGGGCCGGTGAGGCTGATCGCCGGCACGCCCAGCGCGTGGAGGGCCATCGACATCAGCGTGGCGCTCTGGTGCTCGCCGGTGGCGAGGAGGACATCGAGCTCGCGGGCATCGGGATCGTCCGTGATGGCCGCGGCCAGGGCGAGCAGCTCGTCCGTGGTGTCGCCCATGGCGGACACGACGACGACCAGCTGCGACCCGTGGGCGCGCTCGCGCGCGATCCGCCGCGCGACACGCCTGATGCGCTCCGCGCCTGCCACGGACGAGCCGCCGAACTTCATGACGACAAGGGGGCTGGACATGGCGGGCATTCTAGCGGAGCAGGTTGCGAATCCCACGTTGCGAGTCGGTTTCGGCGACCGGCGAGCCCGTGATGGGCAGGAACCACCCACTCGCCGGATTCGGCCGGGCAGGCCACAATGCCCGCACCGCCGCCCTTCGCCGTCCCGCTGCTCGCTGAGGTACCCGCCCCATGTGCTTCGACCACGACTCCCGGCCCCCGATCCCGCCCGTCGAGGGCGCCTCGATCGACGCGCAGGAGATCGTCCTCGTGGCCGAGGACGGCAACCGTTTCGGCGCGTTCCTCGCGGAGGCCGCCGAGCCCTCGGGCGCAGGGATCGTGATCCTGCCCGACGTCCGCGGCATGCACACCTACTACCGCGAGCTGGCGCTGCGCTTCGCGGAGCACGGTGTGGACGCGATCGCCATCGACTACTTCGGCCGGACGGCCGGCATCGGCGAACGGGGGCCCGACTTCGACTGGGCGCCCCACGTGCCGCAGACGACGTACGCGAGCCTGCGGGCGGACACCACCGCGGCCGCAGCCCACCTGCGCGCGTTCACCAGTGCCGCCCGCATCCACTCCATCGGCTTCTGCATGGGCGGGCGCCTCGCCTTCCTGTCGGCCGGCTTCGACATCGGGCTCGCGGGGGCCATCGGCTTCTACGGCTGGCCGGTGGGCCCCAGCCGCAACGGCACCCCGGCCCCGGCCGATGTCGCAGCCACGTTCCGCTGCCCGGTGCTCGCGGTCTTCGGCGGCGCTGACGAGGGGATCGGCCCCGACGCGATCGACACCTTCGAGAACGAGCTCTCCCTGGCCGGCGTGGACCACCGCGTCCTCACCTACGCCGGCGCCCCCCACTCCTTCTTCGACCGCAAGGCCGAGGAGTTCGGCGCGCAGTCCGTGCAGGCCTGGGGCGAGGTCCTCCGTTTCCTGGGCCTCGAGGAAGCACACGACCGGTGAGCTTCCTGCGGCGGATGCTCGGCGGCGGCACGCCCGGACCGACAGCCGGGACTCCGGCAGCCACCGGGGCTGCCCCGGAGGTGGATGAGGCGGCGCGCGACCGCGAGCTCCTGCGCGAGGAGGCGGCCCGGCTCTCGGACGATCTCATCGCCCGCCAGATCCGCTACGCAGACCGCAAGTGGACGCCGCCCACCCAGGGCGGCGAACGCCGGGCCGACGACGCGGCAGCCCCGGAGGGCTAGCGACGGGGCGGGCGCCTAGGCCGAAACCCGGCCGGCCGACCGCCGGCTGGCCCAGGCCGCCACGCCGGAGGCCACCGCGAGCAGCGCAGTCCCGACCATCGCCACCTGCAGGCCGATGGTCACCGACATGAAGCCGATCGCCGGCGGATAGACGGTCGCCCCCACGACCGCAGCGAAGACCAGGGTCGAGGCGACGGTCGCCGAGCGACCCGGCATGCGCGACCCGGCGGCGACCACGATCAGCGGGAAGA
>JBAXFC010000254.1:0-5748 GCA_037140135.1 Chloroflexota bacterium | reverse complement strand
CCCTGGTGGCCGTGCGTGCGGTCGTCGTGGCCGAGGCAGGGCGCCTCGGCATCCCGTCGGTGATCGTGGTCGCTGACTCGACCGGTGGACTGCCGGTTCGGCTCCAGGATGGCGTGACCGCACCGTCCCGTGGCACGGAGATCGTGGCCACCGGTGTCATCGCCGATCCCTATGGCCAGACGGAGCTCCGTCTCCGGACCGGCGGGCTCACCATCATCGGCTCCGCGTCGCTCCCGCCGGCGACGCCGGTGTCGCCAGGTGCCGCTTCCGAGGCAACCGAGGGCCGACTTGTCGGCGTGCGCGGGATGATCAGCGCGGGCGCCGTGAAGTCCACCGGCGGCGACATCACGTTCGCGATCACCGGCACGGACGGCGCGACCCTGCGTGTCCTCGCCGACGCATCCTCGGGCCTTGGAGCATCGGGCTTGCGCAAGGGCAGCACGGTGAGCCTGACCGGCATCGTCGGCCAGCGGGCTTCGCACAAGGGCGCGCACGACGGGTACCGCCTCTGGCTCCGGGATGCGTCGGATGTCCTGGCCACGACTCCATCCTCCCCCTCGCCGTCGCCGGGCGCCTCGGCCGGCGCGACGCCGTCGTCCTCGGCCGTTCCCCTGCTCCCGATCGCTGCTGCGCGGCTCCGCGAGGGCCACGCCGTCACCGTGGAGGGCACGGTGACGATCGCCACAGACCTCCTCGACGCCTCTGGCCGGCGGGCGGTCATCGAGGACGCCACGGGCGCCGTCGAGCTCTACCTCGATGCCCCCGACCCTGCTGTCCGGCCGGGAGCACGGGTGCGGGCGACCGGCACCATGGGCCGCGCCTGGGGTGCACCCCGCCTCCACGTGGACGCACTGCGCGTCCTCGGCCGGCACGTTCCCACCGTCCACGACCTGCGCGTCGCTCCGGGTCCGGCGACAGAATGGCGCCTCGTGGTCGTGCGGGGCACCGTGACGGCGGTCCACCGGTCCGGCGATCGCTGGACCGCGGACCTCGCGTCGGGCGCCGCGGGCACGCTCCTCGTCAGCGGCCTCGCGGGCAGCGGCATCATGGCCGCCGCCATCGTCGAGGGGCGAACGGCCACGGTGACCGGGATCGTCAGGCGCCCCTACCCGACAGCCACCGACCACCGCTACGCCATCGTCCCGCGGACCCCGGCCGACATCGATCTCGGCCCGGCCGGACCAGGGTCGACGTCGGGCGTCGCCACCGGGCTCGGGACCTCCACCGCACCGGACGGCACGAACGAGCCCGCCGCCGGCGATCCCGGCCCATCGGCGATCCCGGGCGCCGATGCCGCCGATGCCGCTGACGTGAACCTCGAGGCGCTCGCCGCCAGCGTGGGCATGAAGGTGCGGGTGGGCGGCCTCGTCACGGCCGTGGACGCCGACGGCATCCGCCTCGACGACGGGACCGCCACCGCACGGATCGTCCTCGCCGGCGATGCGGCCGACCTCGCGGCGCTCATCCAGCCCGGCGACGTGCTCAACGCGATCGGCACCCCGGAGACGCAGGGCGACGAGGTCGTGCTCCCGATTGCGGACCCGGCGGCGATCATCCTCGTCGGGGACCTTGGGGAGGCGGGCACCGGGCCCTCTGCCAGCGCGGGCACCTGGGCCCTGCGCGCGATCGTCGACCCCGGCGGTGCGTCCGGCGGCTCGCTGCTCGATCCTGCCCTCCAGCGCGGGCCGTCGCCGCTCGCCCTCGCGTTGGGCACCCTGGGCCTGACCGCGGCCCTCGGCGTCGCCATCGCGGCCCGCCGCCGCCTGGCAGCGAGACGGGCCACCCGGCGCCGGATCCTGGAGCGGCTGGCGACCATCGGCACCGGCCACCAAACGGGCCGGGAGCCCGTTTCCTGACGCCGGGCGGGGGTGCCGGAACGGCTCCCGCGCTCCCGCCTGCGCCGCCCTCTGCAGGCCACGCCCGATGCCCGAACGGGCCGGGCGTGGCCATCCCGGCTTGACGCTCGTGGAATCAGGCCCCTATCCTCGGGCGAACCTCACGCCGATCGTGCGTGGGAAACCTTGGAGCGAGCTCTTGCCGAACGACGACGTCCGCGTCGCAGTCCCCGCCGGCGAGCGCCAGTACCACATCGGCCTCGGGCCCGGTGAACTGGCCGAGTACATCCTGCTCCCGGGCGACCAGGACCGCGTCGAGAAGGTCGCCTCCCGTTTCGAGTCGGTCGAGCGGACGCACCGCCACCGCGAGTTCGCCAGCGCCACCGGCCTCTACAAGGGCCAGCGCGTCTCCTGCGTGTCCACCGGCATCGGGACGGACAACGTGGAGATCGTGCTCGCCGAGATCCTGGCAATCACCGAGAACCCCACCTTCATCCGGATCGGGTCCTGTGGCGCCCTCCAGGAGGGCATGAGCCTGGGCGACCTCGTGATCTCCACCGGCTCGGTCCGGCTCGAGACCACCACCAGCTGGTTCGTCCACGAGGGTTATCCGGCGGTCGCCCACTACGAGGCCGTCGTGGCGCTCGTGGAAGCGGCAGAGGGCCTCGGACATCGCTACCACACGGGGATCACCGCGACGGCGCCCGGTTTCTACGGCGCGCAGGGCCGTCCGGTCGCGCGGCTTCCCATCCGTTACCCTGACCTCGCAGACGAGATCGCCCGCCAGGGAGTTCTCAACTTCGAGATGGAGGCATCCGCCGTCCTCGTGCTCGCAGGGCTCGCAGGGTGTCGTGCCGGCGTCGTGTGCGCCGTGTACGCCAACCGGCGGACCGGAGAGTTCGTCGAAGGCGACGTCAAGAACCGGGCGGAAGCCGCCGCGGTGGACACCGGGCTCGAGAGCCTCAGGATCCTCGCGGAGATCGACCGCCAGAAGGCAAAGGCCGGAACGACGCGCTGGCGTCCGTCGCTCTGGACTCAGTCGTCAAGCGCCAGCTGATAACGAACGCCGCGGACCCGGGAGGCGTGCTCCCGTGACGCGGACTTCGTGAGGAGGAGCGAGGAATGGCTCAGGCCTACTGCGTCAAGGACAAGGAAAAGGTCGAGGTCCAGGACGCCCAGCAGATCACGATGAAGAACGGCAAGCCCGCGCTCCAGGGCACCTGCCCGAAGTGCGGCGGCAAGGTCTTCAAGATCGGCGGCTGACCCGCCTGCATCCGCGTTGATGACATTGAGCCCCCTCCGGCCTGGCCGGAGGGGGCTCAATGGTGTATGGCGCAGTGCCCATACGCCCGTGCCGACAGGGCCGGGCGTCGGCAGAGCCTGCATGGGGCTTTGGTAAGATTTCGCAGGACCGAAAGGCTCGCCCGCACCGTTCGAGGTCACGCACTGTCAGCTAGAGGGACGTTTGCCATCCAACCCGCCGGGCGTGCGGTGGGAAATGGGGCGACGAACCATGAGACCCGGTCGCACCGGCCCGCCGCCCGCGGCGTGTCGTTGGACTTCGGGGTCGCCGCCACCGTCGTCCGCGTGACGACCGAGGCAGCGCTCCCGACGCACGCCGGCTCATGGCTCTCCAGCAGCCAGGGCCGGGCACGTCCCGAGGTTCGCCACACCTTCTGAGCCGGAGAGTCCCAAGCGGGCCCCCGGACACCTGCGTCCCAACTGCTAGGAGGTCCTATCGTGACCGTTCGCGTCGGCATCAACGGCTTCGGCCGAATCGGCCGCCAGTCCCTCAAGGCCATGATCGAGCGCTCGCCCGAGGTCGAGGTCGTCGCCGTCAACGACCTGGTGGACGTCCCGACCAACGCCCTGCTGTTCAAGCACGACTCCACCTACGGCGCGTACCCGGGTGAGGTCAGCCACACGGACGACTCGATCGTCATCGACGGCAGGGCCATCAAGGTCCTCCAGGTCAAGGACCCGGCCACCCTGCCGTGGGGCGACCTGGGCGTGGACATCGTCCTCGAGTCCACCGGCCTGTTCACGGACGCCGAGAAGGCCGCCGCGCACATCACCGCGGGCGCCAAGAAGGTCATCATCTCCGCTCCCGCCAAGAAGGAGGACATCACCATCGTCCTCGGCGTGAACGAGGGCATGTACGACCCGGCCAGGCACAACATCATCAGCAACGCGTCCTGCACCACGAACTGCCTGGCCCCTGCGGCCAAGGTGGTCCACGACAAGTGGGTCATCAAGCGCGGCCTGATGAACACGATCCACAGCTACACCAACGACCAGCGCATCCTGGACGTCGCCCACAAGGATCCGCGTCGCGCTCGCGCCGCCGGCCTGAACATCATCCCGACGACCACCGGCGCCGCCAAGGCCCTCGCCCTGGTGATCCCGGACCTCAAGGGCAAGTTCGACGGCTTCAGCCTCCGTGTCCCCACCCCGACAGTCTCGGTCGTGGACTTCACCGCGGAGCTCGAGAAGGACGTCACGCTCGAGGAGCTCAACCAGGCTTTCCGCGACGCCGCTGCCGGTCCCCTCAAGGGCATCCTCGGCGCCTGCGACGATCCGCTCGTCTCTTCCGACTTCCGCGGCGACAGCCGCTCGTCAATCGTGGACCTGCCCTCGAACATGGTCCTCGGCGGCAACTTCATCAAGGTCATCGCCTGGTACGACAACGAGTGGGGCTACAGCTGCCGCGTCGCCGACCTCGTCAAGTTCGTCGCCGGCAAGATGTGACCTGGAGCCCATCGCGGCTCCCGGAAGGAACGTGACTATGGACAAGCTCACCGTCGCGGATCTCGACGCCGCGGGCAAGCGCGTCTTCGTGCGCGTTGACTTCAACGTCCCGCTGCAGGACGGCCGGGTCACGGACGACTCGCGCATCCGCGCGGCGATCCCGACCATCAAGCACCTGCAGGCCCAGGGGGCCCGCGTGATCCTTGCCAGCCACCTCGGCCGGCCGGACGGCAAGGTCAGCGACTCCCTCCGGCTCCGGCCGGTGGGGGAACGCCTCGGCCAGCTGCTTGGCAAGAGCGTGCCCGTCACGGGTGACGCCCTGGGCGTCGGGACGGAGGACGCCATCAAGCGCCTCCGCAGCGGCGAGGTGCTGCTGCTCGAGAACCTCCGCTTCCACTCCGAGGAGGAGAAGAACGACCCCGCGTTCGCCAAGACGCTCGCGTCATACGCTGACGTCTACGTGAACGATGCGTTCGGGACGGCGCACCGCGCGCACGCCTCGACCGTGGGGATCGCAAAGCTCCTGCCGGCCTACGCCGGCTTCCTGATGGAGAAGGAGATCGCCAACCTGGGGATGCTCCTCGAGAACCCCGGGCACCCGTTCGCCGCGATCATCGGGGGCGCCAAGGTCTCCGACAAGATCAAGGTCCTCAAGAACCTGCTCGCCAAGGTTGACATCATGGTCATCGGCGGCGGCATGGCGAACACCTTCCTGCTCGCCCAGGGCAAGGCCGTGGGCAAGAGCCTCGCCGAGCCCGATCGCGTCGAGGACGCCCGCGCGATCCTCGCCGCGGCCGCCGAGAAGGGCGTGAAGATCGTCCTCCCGGTGGACGTGGTGGTGGCCAAGGAGGTCACCCGCGGCACCGAGCACAAGACCCTCTCCGTGGACAAGGTGCCGGCAAGCTGGCACATCGTGGACCTCGGCAAGCAGAGCCTCGTCAACATCGAGGAAGCGCTCGTCGACGTCCAGACGGTGCTCTGGAACGGCCCCCTGGGCGTGTTCGAGATCCCGTCCTTCGCCCACGGCACCAAGGCCATCGCGCGGTTCCTCGCGACCCGTGCCGAGAACGGCGCCAAGGTGGTCATCGGTGGCGGCGACTCCGTCGCGGCGATCACCCAGCAGGGCCTCGCCGACAAGATGACCCATATCAGCACCGGCGGCGGT
>JBAXFC010000253.1:0-5754 GCA_037140135.1 Chloroflexota bacterium | reverse complement strand
CCCCCCGGCCCACCCCGAAGCCGAGCGCCGCGGCCAGCGGGAAGCCGTAAACGCCCCGGCTCGGCGGCACGGCCCCGGCGCCCGGGCGCTCCCTCCCTGCTACTCTCTCGCGGATGAAAGGCCTTGTTCTCGCGGGTGGCACGGCAACGCGCCTGTTCCCGCTCACGATCGTCACCAACAAGCACCTGCTGCCGATCTACGACCGGCCGATGATCTACTACCCGCTCGACACGCTCGCGGGCATGGGGATCCGCGAGGTGATGGTCATCGTCGGCGGCAAGAGCGTCGGTGACATCGTGGAACTGCTCGGCGACGGGCGGCACTTCGGTCTCGACCTGACCTACCGCTACCAGCGTGGCGCCCTGGGCATCGCCCACGCCATCGGCCTGGCCCGGGACTTCATCGGCGACGACGCCTTCTGCGTCGTGCTGGGTGACAACATCCTGCGCGGCGAGCCCCAGGCGGACACCGCTCGCCGCTTCGAGGCGGGTGAGTGGGGCGCCGGCACGCTGCTCTACAAGGTTCCGGACCCGGAGCGCTTCGGTGTGGCCGAGTTCGACGAGCAGGGCAACGTCATCGGCTTCGAGGAGAAGCCGGAGCACCCCAAGAGCGACCTGATCCCGATCGGCGTCTACTTCCTGCGCCCGGATGCCTTCGACGTGATCGAGGGCCTCGCACCCTCCGGCCGTGGCGAGTTCGAGATCACCGACGTCCTCAACCACTACATCCCCGACGGCGGCCTGTTCACCCAGGTGTACGAGGGCCACTGGACGGACGCCGGCACCGTGCCGAGCCTCCTGCGCGCCGCCGAGATGGCGGGCCAGGACCATGACGCGGGCACGCTGCCGCCCCCGGTCGAGCGCCCCCGGGATCCCGCGTGACGGCCGGGGAGCCGCAGGACGTGGCCGCTGGCCACGTCGCGCCCTCCGCGCACCTGCTGGTGACCGGCGGGGCCGGCTTCATCGGGTCGGAGCTGGTCCGCCAGGTCCTCGGCCGGCGGGACGGGACGCGGATCACGGTCCTCGACAAGCTGACCTACGCCGGCAACCGCGCCAACCTCGCGCCGGTCGAGGCGGACCCGGAGCTGGCATCCCGGTTCACCTTCGTGCGCGGCGACATCGCCGACGCGGGCGTCGTGGGCCCGCTCGTGGCCGAGGCCGACGCCGTGGTCAACGTGGCGGCCGAGACGCACGTGGACCGCTCCATCCTCGACCCGGAGGCGTTCCTGCGGACCGGCGTGCTCGGCGTCCACGTCCTGCTCGAGGCCGTCCGCCGCGAGGCCGGGCGTGCCGCCGGCGGCGAGCGCGCCCGCGCACCGCGCTTCCTCCAGGTCAGCACCGACGAGGTCTACGGCGACATTCCCGACGGCCACAGCGTCGAGACCGATCCCTTCGAGCCGCGCAGCCCGTACGCGGCGGCCAAGGCGTCGAGCGAGCTGCTCGTCCGCGCCTACCGGATCACCTACGGCCTGGACCTCGTGACCACGCGCGGCTCCAACACCTACGGCCCGTACCAGCATCCCGAGAAGCTGATCCCGCTGTTCACGACCAACGCCCTCGCGGGCGAGCCGCTGCCGATGTATGGCGACGGGATGCAGGTCCGCGACTGGCTCCACGTTGCCGACCATGCCGCCGGCATCGACTTCGTGCTCCGCCACGGCGAGGCCGGCGAGGCCTACAACGTGGCCGGCGCCCGGCTGCTGCCCAACCGCGAGGTCATCAGCCGCCTGCTCGACGCCACCGGCCGAGACTGGTCGATCGTGCGCACCGTGCCCGACCGGCCCGGCCACGATCGCCGGTACGCGATGGATGGCGCCAAGCTTGCGGCGCTCGGCTGGCGCCCGGCCCACAACTTCGAGGACGGGCTGCCCGAGACCGTCGCCTGGTATCGCGCCCACCCGGACTGGGTGGCGGGTGCCAAGAGCGGCGACTGGGACAGCTACTACGCCCGCCAGTATGGCGACCGCCTGGCCGCCGGCCGGGCCGTGGATCCCGTGCCGGCCGCGGACTGACGGCCGTGCGCGTCGCCGTCATCGGGGTTGTCGGCCGCCTTGGGAAGGCTCTCACCGCGGCCCTCGAGGAGGCGCCGTTCACCGGCACCCGCGGGCCCATCGGCTGGGACCAGCCCGAGGTGGAGCTCGACACGCTGACCGCGGCGTCGATCGGCGTCCTCCTGGACCGGGAGAAGCCCGAGGTCGTCATCCACACCGCCGCCTGGACCGACGTGGACGGCTGCGCCCGGGACCCGGAGCTGGCGATGCGCCGGAACGGCACCGCGGTGGGCGAGCTGGCGAAGGCCACGGCGGCCCGCGGCATCGACCTCGTGATCATCTCCACCAACGAGGTCTTCGACGGCGCCCGGACCGACGGCCGCGGCTACCGGCCGGACGACGTGCGCAACCCGGTCAACCCCTACGGCGCCGCCAAGGCCGCCGCGGAGCTGCTCGCGATCGCCGCCTACGAGGCGCCCGGCGCCACGGGCCGCCTGGGCATCGTCCGCACCTCGTGGCTCTACGGACCCCCGGGCAACGACTTCCCGGAGAAGATCGCGCGCGCCGCGATGCGGGCCCGGGACGCGGGCGAGCCCTTGCGCGCCGTCGCCGACGAGATCGGCGTGCCCACCTACACCCCCGACCTCGCCGAGGCCATCGTGGAGCTGGTGGGGGCCGACGCCGTCGCCGATGCGCCCGCCCGCACCGCGATCCACCACCTCGTGAACGGCGGGCGGGCCTCCCGCGCCGATTGGGCTCGCGAGGTCCTGCGCACCACCGGGATCGAGGTCCCGGTCGTGGATGTGCCCGGCAGCACCTGGCAGCGCGCGTCCGTGCCGCCGCCGTGGGCCGTCCTGGAGCCCACGCCCCTTCCGTCGGGTGAGCCGATGCGCTCCTGGCAGGAGGCCTTCGCGGACGCGGCGCCCGCCCTGGCGCGAAGCCTGCGCGGCGCCTGACCACACCGGACCACACCAGGCCGCACCCCACCCACCCGTACTACCCGGGTACGGGTCGAAAGGACCATCGCGACCGGGACCATCCCGCGATTGGAGGGACGGGCGCGCGCGCGGATAGTGGTCCAGCACACCGATCACCGGAGCCTGATCCATTGCGCAAGCCGCTCCTCGCCGCCGTCGCCTTCATGGTCGCCCTCATCGGCGTCGCCATGCCGGCAGGCGCGCCCGCGGCCCGAGCGGCGACCAACCCCAAGGTCGCGATCATCGTGGGCGCCACCGGTGCCGTGACGCCGCGTTATCGCGCCGACGCCGACGAGGTGGCCGCCCAGGCCGCCCGGTACACGAACAACATCGTCAAGGTCTACAGCCCCAACGCGACGTGGCCCAAGGTCAAGGCCGCGGTCAAGGGCGCCTCGATCGTCGTGTACCTCGGCCATGGCAACGGCTGGCCCAGCCCGTACACCTACGACCCCAACTACACGACCAAGGACGGCTTCGGGCTCAACTACGACCTCAACGGCAACGGCAATTTCACCGACAGCGAGCTCAAGTACTACGGCGAGCCGTCGATCCGCGAGCTCGACCCCGCCCCCAACGCCGTCGTCCTGCTGTTCCACCTCTGCTACGCCTCCGGCAACGCGGAGGCCGGCGCCTTCGAGCCCAGCGTCGTGACGGCGCGGAAGCGGATCGACAACTACGCGGCAGGCTTCCAGGCGGCAGGCTTCAAGGCCGTCATCGTGGACGGCCACAGCACCGACTACTACATCGACGCCCTGTTCACCACCCGCCAGTCGATGATCGACCTGTGGCGCAACGCGCCGAACTACCACGGCCACGAGACCGACTTCGCCTCGGTCCGGACGCCCGGCACGCAGAACGCCATGGATCCCGACGCGCCGGGCTACTACTACCGCTCCATCGGCGGCCGGTTCGACCTGCGCACCCTCGATGTCACCGGGGCCGCGTACTCCGACACCAGCAGGGATCCGGCGACGATGGTCGTCCCGGGCAACGCCTCCCCGGTCGCCGACGCCTCCCCGGTGTACGACTCGGTGGACACCCTGCTCGCCGGCGGCGAGCCCGCCGCCACGCTGGGCACCGCGGACAAGGTTCGCGTGGACTGGGCCGAGTCCGGCGTCACGGCCCCAGACGCCTCTCCCGTGTACCGCGTCCACACCGACGGCGGCGTCGAGGGCTGGATGGCCGGCTCCGCGCTCGTGCCGCGCGACGTGACCGCGCCGCGCCTGTGGGCGGTCGAGGACGGCACCGGCACCTTCTCGCCTGACGGCGATGGCCGGCAGGACAGCTACACCCTCTCCGTGCAACTCTCCGAGCCCTCCGACTGGACGATCCGGATCCGCTCCGGCTGGAAGACGCTGGCCACCTTCGACGGCTCCGGCGACACCGCGGCGATCGAGTGGGCGCCGGCGGCCGGCAGCGTCGCCGATGGCACCTTCACCTGGGAGCTGGGCGCCTCCGACACCTGGGGCAACGGACCCCTCTGGGAGACCGGCCGCTTCGAGGTTGACACCAACGCCCCCGATCTCGGCCTCGCGGCCGCGCCGTCCACACCGCCGGTGGTCACGCCCAACGCCGATGGCGCGGGCGATGTGGTTGCCTTCGCCGCCACCTCGAGCGAGATGGGCAGCGTCGAGGCGGTTGTCCGCAACGGCACCGGCGAGACCGTCCGGACCCTGGCCACGGTGCTCTCCGCGAGCGGCGCCCGGGTGCTCTGGAACGGCAAGGATGCCGCCGGGGTCGTCGTTCCGGATGGGATCTACACGGTTGATCTCACGGCGATCGACCCGGCCGGCAACGCGAGCGATCCGCAGACGCGCGACGTCGCGGTCTACACGGGCCTCGGCTTCGTGCACAGCAGTCGTGTCGTCTTCTTCCCGCAGGACGGCGATGCCCTGGCCGCCGCCACCGGCTTCGGGTTCACCCTCGCCGCCCCCGCGACCGTTGACTGGACGATCGTCAATGCCGCGGGCACGGTGGTCCGGACCCTCAAGACCGCCGAGCCGCTCGAGGCCGGCACCTACGACGCCACGTGGGACGGGACCAGCGATGCGGGCGCGATGGTCGCCCGCGGCACCTACCGCTCGGTCGTGCGGGCCACGGACGGGACGCTGGTCTCGACGCAGGCTGCCGCCGTTGTCGCAGACGCGTTCAAGATCGCCGTCTCCGACCTGACGCCGGCCCGCGGCCAGAAGATCACCATCACCGCGACCAGCGCCGAGGGTCTCGGTGCCGCCCCGAAGCTGCGGATCTATCAGCCGGGTGTGCCGGCCTGGACCGTCACGATGACCCGCGTGAGCGCCGGCGTCTACCGGGTCACGATCCGTCTTCACGCCAGCCACACCGGCGCGCTCCGGCTGCGGGTCACGGCGCCGGACACGACCGGGGCCGCCCAGGGCACCCTGGTGGCGCTGCCGCTCCACTGACCGGAGGCGGCAACCGGTGGCCGGGTGCCTGCCGGCGACCGCACCTGGCCGCACCTCACAGCACCAGACCCACCCTCAACCGTCGTAGGGGGTACGGACTAGGACTATGTGGGGATGGCGGGCGCTTGACGGACTGGCGTACGGTAGGCGTCCTGCCGGGCACACAGCACCCACCGATCGGGAGCTGGCGACAGGCCCCGCTCCTCCGTGACGAGGCGGCGAACGGGTGTACACCGAGGTCCGCCGTGTTCCGTCTCCGCTCCGCCCCCGGCATCCGTCCCGCCGGCGCCGCCGTGCTGGCCGCGCTGCTGGTGGCGGCGTTGCTGCCGATCCCGGTCGCGGGATCGGGCGTCGGCGTGACGGC
>JBAXFC010000252.1:0-5779 GCA_037140135.1 Chloroflexota bacterium | reverse complement strand
TCGGGGTCGATCCGCAGGTGGCTCGCCCGGCCGCCGGTGCGCAGGCCGGCACGGGCGAGCTCCGTGAAGCGGGCGATGGAGTCCGTGTCCCAGCGCTCGAGCACCGGGCCGCGCGGCGCGTAGGCGAAGGCCCAGGGGAGCGGACCGGGGCGGCGGAGCAGGACCTGGGCGCCGACAGCCGGCCCCGTGTGGTCGAGCAGGCGGCGCGAGGTCCAGCCGTTGACCGCCTTGACGCTCGCCCAGCCGGCCAGCTGCAGGTAGGAGCCGCGCTCGTTCGCCTCCACCACGGCGTCCCACTCCCCCGGCGCGGGATCCCCGAGCAGGGCGGCCGCAGAAGGTCGCGCGGTCATGCGCGTCCGCGCCGGCGCAGGAGGTCCACCACGACATCGACGATAGTCCGGAGCTCGGAGATCCGCAACGCGAGCGATCCCGCCAGCACGACCGCCCCGCCGAGCCCCACGGTGACGCAGGTCCGCACGAACAGCAGCACCAGGCCCGGGTCCTCGCCCCAGGCGCCCAGCAGCACCTGGTGGAGGCCGAAGGCGAGCGCGGCGCCGGCCAGGCTGACGACGAGCGACTTCGCCATGACCACCCAGACGTGGCGGAGGCGCAGCCCCGGCAGCCGGCGCTCGAGGAGGATGACCAGGGCGATGGTCTCGAGCCAGGCGGCGATGGCGATCGCGGCCGCAAGCGCCTGGAGGCCCAGCATCCCGACCAGCGCGTTCGCCACCACGATGTTGATGACCACCGCGATCAGGGCGGCGATCACCGGGGTCCTGGTGTCCTTGAGCGCGTAGAACGCGCGGGCCAGGACCGCGATCAGGGAATGGGCGGTCAGGCCGAGCAGGAAGACGGCCAGCGTCAGCGAGGTCAGCTCGATGGCGTCCTCGCCGATGTGGGCGAAGCCGAACAGGAGCCGCACGATGTCCTCGGAGACGATGATCCCGAGGGCGGCGATCCCGATCATCACGTAGGCCAGGATCGAGAGGCCGCGCACGAGGAGGCGCTGGAACTCGTCGGTCGCCCCCGTCGCCGCCACACGCGAGAGGGACGGCAGCAGCACGACGCCCAGCGGCACGCCGATGACACCGATCGGGATCTGGAGCAGCGGGAAGGCGAAGTTGAAGACCGCCAGCGCCTCGTCACCGAGCGTGGTCGCGAGGCTGGTCATCACCAGGAACACGAGCTGCGTCGCACCCAGGCCAATGGCGCGCGGCACCATGAGCAGCAGCGCCAGGCGGGCCTGGTCGTCACCGAGATCCAGCCGCGGGCGGATGCCGGCGCCGATCCGCCAGAGCGACGGCACCTGGACCAGGATGTGGCCGGCGGCGCCGAGCACGACGCCGTAGGCAAGCCCGGCGGTGCCGAACACCGGCACCAGCGCCAGCGCCCCGACGATGATCATCAGGTTGTACATCAGCGGCGCCACGCCGGACGCGGCGAAGCGGCCGCGGGCGTTGAGCACGCTGGTGGCGACCGATCCGGCGGCGAGGAACATCGGCGAGAGGACCATGATCCGGGTCAGCTCGGTGGTCTGGGCGAGCTCCGCCGCGTCGAAGCCCGGGGCGATGAAGGCGACGAGGCCGGGAGTGAACAGGAGCACGACGCCAGCGAGCAGGACCAGGGCGGAGAGCATGAGCGTGGTCACCGTGGACACGACCCGCCACGCGCGCGCCTCCTCGTCGGTCGCGAACAGCGACGCCACCACGGGGATCAGCGCCGAGGAGAGCGCACCCGCGGCCACGAGCTGGAACAGGAAGTCCGGGATCCGGAAAGCCGCGAAGAACGGGCCGAGGTCGCCCACATCGGGGACGGAGGCGGCGATGGCGACCGTGCGCACGTAGCCCAGGATCCGCGACACGAGGAACAGGCCGGTCACGATGAAGCCGGCGCGGGCGATGGCCGAGCGCGAGGTTGACGCGGCGCGTGCCGCCGCCTCCGCAGCCGTGGCGGTCCGCGCGGCCTGCTCCATCTCCGCGCCGTCGAGGGCGTCCGTATCGTCCATCAGGTCGCCCTTGCCCGCGGATGGGCCATCCGGTAGGCGTCGCGCAGGCGGCTCGGCGAGACATGCGTGTAGACCTGGGTGGTGGCCAGGCTCTCGTGCCCGAGCAGCTCCTGCACGACCCGCAGGTCCGCGCCCCCGTCGAGCAGGTGCGTGGCGAACGAGTGGCGCAGGGTGTGGGGGCTCACGCCCTCCGGCAGACCGGCCAGCCGGCGCAGCCGGTCGAGGCGGAGGCGGAGGCCCCGGACGCCCAGGGGCGCGCCGCGATGGTTGAGGAAGATGGCCGTGGGCGGGACATCCGGAACTGCGGCACGGGCGACGAGCACCGGGCGCCCCTCCGCGAGATAGGCCTCAAGCGCCTCTCGAGCCGGGCGGCCGAGGAGTCCGATCCGCTCCTTGCGTCCCTTGCCCAGCACCCGCAGCTCGCCGCGCCGGAGCTCGAGGCTGCCGAGATCGGCCGCGGCCAGCTCGCTGATGCGCAGGCCCGCGGCGTAGGCCGTCTCGACCAGGGCGCGGTCCCGGAGGGCGATCGCCAGGGCGAGGTCCGGATCACGGCGCGACGTCAGCGTGGCCCCTGCGGCCGCCGCGGCCAGGTCCTCGTCGACCACCGCAAGCAGCGCCTCGACCTGGCCGATCTCGAGCACCTTCGGCAGGCGGCGGGGCTGGCGCGGCGTCGCGATCACGCTCCACGGATCACCCGCAACGAACCCGGATCGGACGCAGAAGCGGTGGAAGGACCGGAGCGCCGCGAGGCGTTGTGCAACGGAGCTCCGGGCGTGGCCCTCCGAGAGCTCCGCGAGGTAGGCCCGCAGGACCGGCTTGCCGGGCGCCTCCCACGGGGCGCCGCGCGCGGCGAGCCACTCGAGGTAGGCGGCGATGGTGGCCTCGTACGAGCGGCGGGTCTCCGGCGAAAGGTCGCGGGCCTCGAGCGAGCGGATGAAGCGGCCCAGCGCCTCCGATCCCGTCACCGGACCGGGGCCCCGATCACGACGCGGGGGCGCGGCGGGTGGTGGCGGAGGACCGCGGAGCGGCGGTGCGCGTCGTCCGGCGAGCAGCGGTGCCGGTCCCCGACCCGGTCCGCGGGGCCGCACCGCGGCGGCCGCCCCGGGCGGGCCGCTCGAGCGCCGCCGGGTTCGCAGGACCACCCGGCAGGCGAAGCCCGACGAGGTCCCCGTCCGGCAGCTCGACCGGAGCGCCGCAGGTCATGCAGATCCCCTGCTCGCCCTTGCGGGCGACGGAGCCCCGGGCGTCGTCGTGGGCATCGTGGACAGCACCGGTCGGCGCGTCGTTGGTGGTGAAGTCGCACTTGGGGTAGGCGGAGCATCCCCAGAAGACGTTCCCGGTGCGCCTGGCGCGACGCGCGACCAGGTGGCCATCGTCGTTCTTGGGGCAGCGGACCTCGAACGGCAGCTGGTCGGGGGGCGGCGGGCCGTCCTTCTTGATGTAGGTGCAGTCCGGGTAGCGCGAGCACCCGACGAAGGCGCCGAACCGGCCGCGCCTGGTTGCCAGGGCGCCCTCGCCGCAGACGGGGCACGGATCCCCGTCACCCTCGAGACGCGGGGCCTCCTCGCCGGGGAGCGGCCTTGTCTCCTTGTGGTCCGGGTACGTGGAGCAGGCAAGGAACTTCCCGTTCCGGCCCAGCCGGATCACCATCGGGTGGCCCTCGGAGCAGACCTCGTCCGTCTCCTCGGTGGTGAAGTCGCGCCGCTTGAGCTCCTTGCGCTTCTCGTCCACGCGGATCTTGAGCGGGCCGTAGAACTCGCGCAGGAGCGGGACCCAGGCGCGCTCGCCCCGGGCAACCTCGTCGAGCTCCTCCTCCATGCGGGCGGTGAACTCGAGGTCCACGTACTCCCCGAAGTGGGTCACGAGCAGGTCGATGACGATCTCGCCGATCTCCTCCGGATGGAGCCTGCGCTCCAGCACCTTCACGTACCCGCGGTCCACGATCGTCGAGATGGTGGCGGCATAGGTGGACGGCCGCCCGATCCCGTGCTCCTCGAGCGCCTTGATCAGCGTGGCCTCGGTGTACCGGGGCGGCGGCTCCGTGAAGTGCTGGGTGGGGGTGACGGAGTCCACGGACGTCACGTCGCCCTCGGCCAGCGCGGGCAGCGTCCGCTCCGACTCCTCGGCCGTGTCGTCCTGGCCCTCGGTGTAGACCGCGGCGAACCCGTCGAACAGGGTCCGCATCGCCGACGCGCGCAGCCGGTACTCGCCCCCGACCAGCTCGACCGTCGTTGTCTCGAGCTCCTTGGCGGCCATCTGGGAGGCGAGGGCGCGCTGCCAGA
Source organism: Chloroflexota bacterium (assembly GCA_037140135.1). GTDB lineage: Bacteria > Chloroflexota > Limnocylindria > Limnocylindrales > CSP1-4 > CAIXZV01. Next base: position 1,492 of record JBAXFC010000252.1, on the reverse strand, counting down.
TCAGGCGGTAGAGCTTGTACTCCTCGCCCTTGAGGACACTGCGCAGCGACTCGGGGTCCCGCGCGAATGAGGTGGGCCGGATCGACTCGTGGGCTTCCTGGGCGCCCTTCTGCTTGGTCTTGAACTGGCGGCCCTTGCCGGTCCCGTACCGGGGGCCGAAGCGGTCCAGGATCACCTTCTGCGCCTCGGCCATGGCGATGCCGGCGATGGCGGTCGAGTCCGTCCGCATGTAGGTGATGAGGCCGACGTGGCCGTCCGGCGTCTCCACGCCCTCGTACAGCCGCTGCGCGACCGACATGGTCCGCTTCGGGTTGAACGACAGCTTGCGGCTCGCCTCCTGCTGGAGGGTGCTGGTGGTGAACGGGGGCGCGGGGTTGCGCTTCGAGGGCTTGGTGGCGACCGAGTCCACGACGGGCCGCAGTCCGCGGATCGCGGCGGCGTGGCGCTCCGCGGTCTCCCCGTCCGAGATGTCCACGACCTGGCCGCCGATGCGGACCAGGTCCGCCGTGAAGGCGATGCCGGCCACGGTCAGGAGCGCGGCCTCCAGCGTCCAGTACTCGCGGGCGGTGAAGGCGCGGATCTCCCGCTCACGCTCCACGACCATGCGCAGGGCGACCGACTGGACCCGGCCGGCCGACAGGCCGCCGCGCACCTTGCGGGAGAGCAGCGGACTGAGCGTGTAGCCGACGAGGCGGTCCACGATCCGGCGCGCCTGCTGGGCATCGACCAGGTTCCGGTCGATCTCACGCGGGTGGGCGAAGGCGTCCCGGATGGCGCTCTCGGTGATCTCGCTGAAGGTGACCCGGTGGGTCTTGGCGAAGGGCACGTGGGCGGCTTCCGCGACGTGCCAGGCGATTGCCTCGCCCTCGCGGTCAAGGTCGGTGGCGAGGTAGACGTCCACCGCGCCCTTGGCGGCCTTCTCGATCGCGTTCACCTGCTTGCGCCGGTCCTCGGGGACGACGTAGTCCGGCGCGAAGTCGTGGTCCACGTCCACGCCCAGCTTGCCCTTGCCCGGGTTCTCGGGCAGGTCCCGGACATGACCGTACGACGCGAGAACCTGGTAGTCGGCGCCGAGATAGCGCTCGATGGTCCTCGCCTTGGCAGGTGACTCCACGATCACGAGGTGCTTGGGCATGGCGGCCGGGAGTGTAGCACCGGCCACTCACCGGCCACGCAACCGGCACTTCCCGGATCCGGTCCCTCGCGGGCGCGCGGCCTCGAGCCCGGCGGCTGGCTAGACCTCGCGGATGCGGCGCAGGAAGTCCTCGTCGAGCTCGAGTTCGATCTCCAGCTCCTCGTTGCCCAGCATGTCCTCGCGCGGCGCGACCGGCACCGGAAGCAGGGTCCCGGCGGCCGGCGCGATCTCCGGCCCCGGCTCCGGGGGGGCGGGCTGGGGCACAGACGGCGACGCCTGCCCCTGCATTGGCGAAGACGAGTTGGACCGACCTGCTGGCCTCGACCACGAAGGTCAGACGATCATCGATGGGTCCGG